>JASHUX010000285.1 GCA_030039775.1 Alphaproteobacteria bacterium
ACCGGCGCCACCGGCCATGCCGAGTCGGTCAAGATCACCTACGACCCACGCCAAATCACCTTCGGCAAGCTGCTGCAGATTTATTTCGCGGTAGCGCACGATCCGACCGAGCTCAATTACCAGGGACCGGATCACGGCACACAATACCGTTCGGCGATCTTCGTGCGGAACGACGAGCAGGCACGTATCGCCAAGGCCTATATCGCGCAACTTGACGCCGCGCATGTATTCGACGCGCCGATCGTCACCACCATCGAGCCTGGCAAAAATTTCTATCCGGCCGAGGGGTACCACCAGGATTTCCTGACGCTGCACCCCGACTATCCCTACATCGTCTATAACGACCTGCCGAAGATCGCGAACTTGAAGACGATGTTCCCGGACGTCTACCGCGACAAGCCGGTCCTGGTGATGGCAACGAAGTAGCTAGTTCCGTGGCGGCGGCGGGCCGCCGAACAGGCCGGGCGGCGGGCCGGCGATTTTGCGCACGTCCTCGCGCTTGAACGTGCCGCGCATGCAGCCGACCGTGTAGGGATATTCCCAGGTCGCGACGTAGTGGTACATGCGCCGGGGCTTGCCGTCCCAGGTGACGGTCGAAACCATGCCGTGGCATTCGTCGAGATCGGCGTCGGTCATGACTTTGCCGCCCGGGCCGTAATGACCGGTGATGCCGAACCCGTCGAGCGCGTAGCCGACGATCGCCGACGACCCGTCCGCCTCGCGCTTGTCGTCAAGGCAGGTCGTGATCCAGTGATAATGATAGACGCCGCCGGGCGGCGGATGGCCTTGGCATTTATCTTGGGTCTCGTGCGCGACCGCGTCGCGGCCCGGCGCGTCGAGCGCGTTGAACAGCACCGCGCCTGTGATCAAGATGCCGACCGCGCCCGGCACGCAAGACGGTTGCGCTGCCGGCACCGGGTTCGTTGGCAGGTCGATCGAGATTTGCTGCGGTGCGATCGAGTTGGGATTGCGATCGTATTGGAACGCCTCGCTGTCCGATGGGATCGGGAAAATGCCGGTGGCGTGATTCGGCAGGTCGTTGGTGGTGAAGTTGCGCACCGCGCCGTTGAGCGTAATGACGTAGTGGCTCGGCCAATGCACGTCGCCCGGCACCACGGCCTTTTTGGTGTAATCGAACGTGCCGTCTTTCTTGTCGATCCACGGGCCGTCGCGCCACGCGCCGCCGGCATCGGGATCGACGCGGCATGCCCAGATCCAGCCTTTCTTGGGTGCGTGCGAAATCTTGCCGTCGCCCAACGGCAGATGCGTCAGATCGGCTTCGTGCGCATAAGTCCACGCCGCCGCGAGACACAGCAGCGCCGCCATCGGTACGGTTTTCATCGTCATCGGCACGTCCCTCGCCGGCCCTCAGTTCACGTTCTCGTATTGAACGACGCCGTCGATGTCGCCCTGATCGCGGCCACGCAGCTCGATCACGTTGCGGTCGGGATCGCGCACGAACACCGAGACGCCGCCGTCTTCACCGAATTTCGACGGGCCTTGCGTGATCGCGATATTATGCGCCTTAAGCGCCGCGATCGTGTCGGGGATCGAGGCGACGCGCAGCGCGACATGGGTATAGCCGGCATATTTCTCGCCGACATCCATCAGCACATTCTTCGCCGGGTCACCGGCATTGGCGTTGAGGATCAGGTTGATTTCGACGCCTGCGGCATTCTTGATGATCGCGACAGGATCGAACGTGACGCGGTGGACGAGCTTGAATCCCAACGCCTCGTAAAACTTCATCGCGCGATCGAAATCGCGCACCCGGATGCCGATATGGTCGACGCGCTCGATGGTGATGCCGCTCAATGAAGGTCTCCCCTTGCTTCGGAAACTAAGGCCTGCCGCAAAAAAGAAAGTCCGGCATCGTAGCGCGATTTTCATCGGCCGGTGTATGCTGCTTTCAGTCGACCCGGCGGCATAAGCTTGGCGGCGCGGACTTCGTTCGGGAGGGTGGCGTGAAGGCCAATCAAATGTTCGACTTGACGGGCGAGACCGGCATCGTCACCGGCGGCGCGTCCGGCATCGGCCTCGCCATGGCCGAGGTAATTGCCGAGCATGGCTGCGCGGTCACGATCCTGGACGTGAACGGCGAGGCGCTCGACCGCGAGACGACGCGGATGCGCGAGCTCGGCTGGACGGTCGACGGCGCGGTGGTCGACGTCGCGCAATTCGACAAGCTCGAAGCTGCGATCGGCGACGTCGCGAAAAAACGGGGCCGGCTCGATGTCTGCTTCGCCAATGCGGGCTTGGGCGGCGGTGCCGGCATGTTCACGCCGGAAGGCGGCATCGAGACGATGTCGCTCGAGCACTATCACCGCATCGTCGCCATCAATCAGCACGGCGCCTTCGCCACGGCGAAATTCGCGGCGCAGCACATGATTCCGCGCAAATACGGCCGCATCGTCCTGACGGCGTCGGTCGCCGGCCTTTATGTCGAGGGCGGCTCCTATTCCTACGGCATGTCGAAGGCCGCGGTCGCGCATCTGGTCGAGCCGCTGGCGCGCCAGCTCGGGCCGCACAACGTGCTGGTGAACGCCATCGCGCCCGGCCCGTTCATCACCAATATCGGCAACGGTTATCTCCATAAGAATCCGGAATCGCGGCGGCGCTTCGCAGACATCGTGCCGCTTAACCGCATGGCGGAGACCGAGGAGATGAAGGGCCTGGCGCTGCTGCTCGCCTCGCCGGCGTCGAGCTATATCACCGGCAGCGTCATCATGATCGATGGCGGCACTTCGCAAATGCGCCTGTTCTGAGGGAGGACGCGATGAGCGCGAAAGACATGTTCGACCTCACAGGCCACGTGGCACTGGTCACGGGTGCGGCAAGCGGCATCGGCCTCGCCCATGCCGAAATCTTGGCGGAGAGCGGTGCCAAAGTGATGCTGACCAGCCGTCATGCCCAGACGCTGGACCCGCAAGTGGCGCGGCTCAAGGCGGCGGGCCTTGCCGTCGAGGGCTTGGTCGCCGACGTCACCGACTATGACGCGCTCAAGGCGTCGTTCGACGCGACGGTGGCGAAATGGGGCAAGCTCGACATCGCGGTCGCCAACGCCGGGATCAGCGGCGGCCACGGCATCGTCTCGCCCGAAGGCATGATCGAGAACTTGCCGCTGGCGCGCTATCTCGATGTGATCGCCATCAATCAGCACGGCGTCGTCAACACGGTACAGCTCGCGGCGCAGCGCATGATCCCGAACAAATACGGGCGCATTATCATCATCTCGTCCATCGCCGGCCTTGCGTCGGAGCTGACCTCGTACGCCTATTCCATGTCGAAAGCGGCGATCCAGCATCTGGGCCGCATGGCGGCGCGGCAATTGGCGCAGCACAACATCATGGTCAACGTCATGGCGCCGGGCCCGACCTACACCCATATAGGCGACGGCGCTCTCGACAAATTCCCCGAGGCGGTGAAGCGCTTCGCCGGCATTATTCCGCAAAACCGCTTGGGCCAGGTCGACGAGCTCAAGGGCTTGGCGCTGCTGCTGGCATCCCCCGCCGCTAGCTTCATCAATGGCACAGTCATTCCCGTCGACGGCGGCGCCTTGACCATGCGCGTGCCGCCGCGCCGTCCCCAACCGTGAGAAGAACATGCAGATTGAATTCGGTGCCGTCGATCATCTCGACCAACAAGATCGGCCGCACCGCGACACGTTCGACGACCGGCTCACGTTAATCCAGGCTTATGACGAGGCCGGATTCTACGCCTACCATCTGACCGAGCATCACTTCACGCCGCTCGGCCTGGCGCCCTCGCCGAACATTTTCCTCGCGGCGGCGTCACGGATCACGACGCGGCTGCGGCTCGCGACTCTCGTCTATGTGATGACGACGTACCACCCGCTGCGGCTCGCGGAAGAGATCTGCATGCTCGACCAGTTGAGCCACGGGCGGCTCGAGATCGGCACCGGGCGCGGCATCTCGCCGTTCGAGATTGGCTATTTCGGCATCGATCATCTCGAAAGCCGCGCCATTGCCCGCGAGGCTTGGGCGGTGGTCGAGCAAGCGTTGACCAAGGGCCATGTCGATTTCGACGGCAAATATTTCCAATGCCACGACGTGCCATTCACCATGAAACCGGCGCAGAGCCCGCTTCCGCCGCTATGGCAGGCGCCGGGCAGCGCCGAGGGCGTCGCCTTCTGCGCACGCAACAACATCTCCTGCGCCTTCAACCGCCCGGCCAACATCACCAAGCCGTGGACCGATCTTTACCGGAAGATCTGGACGGAGACGCACGGCGGCAGCGGCAGGAAAATGCCGAAGCTCGCCGTTGGCGCCCATCTTTTCCTCGACGACAACGAAGCGCGCGCCAAGGAGCGCGCGCAGTTCGGCTATGACGGCTGGTACCGGAGCTTCGTCCATCTGTGGCGCCGCTTCGTGCCGATGGTACCGACGCAGGACGTGCCCGGCGCCGGGCGTCAGCGCCTGGTGATGGCGGGCAAACCGGCGCAAGTGCGCGCCGAAATCGAGAAGCTGGTCGGCGAATGCGGCGCCAATTATTTCCTGGCGCGCTTCGCCTATGGCGATCTGTCGTACGAGGAAAGTGCCGGCTCGCTCGGCCTGTTTGTCGATGAGGTCATGCCGCACTTCGCCGCGGCAACGCGCGCGGCGGAGTGAGGCGCTTCGGCTACTTGGTCGCCGCCTCGACCGCGTTGGCCTTTTCGATGTTTTCGATATGGGAGTCGAGCATCGCCTTGAGATCGGCGTGGAGCTTGTCGTCGCGGACGCGCGGCAGCATTGGCCTGATCCGCTTCACCACCCAGCCTTGGCCGCGATTGAGGAAGGCGAGGCGTTCGCTCATGTCGGCGATCGCCATGCACTTGGCGCAGAACGCGCCCATGTTCGGCGTCGGCTCGGCGCCGAGTTCCTTGATATGGCCGAGCAGCACGGCGCACCAGCGTGCTTCGTCTTTTTGCACGGCCGCCATCAGCGTGGCGATCGGACCGCCGCCCGCTTCGCGCGCCGACTCCAGCGTGACGCGTGATCCGGCGCGTTCCGCCTCCAGCAATTCGTTCAGAAACGTCACGATCTCCGTGCGCGGCGCGTAGCCGGAATAAACATCGTCGGCTTCGTCGAGGAAGCAGGCAGGCGACGCAAATTCGGGTTTGTCGTCGATCATGATCGACCTCGCGGCGCGATGGTGGGTGCGACAGGGATTGAACCTGTGACCCCTACCATGTCAAGGTAGTGCTCTCCCGCTGAGCTACGCACCCATCCGCCGCGGACGCGCGGATATAACGTCATTCCGACACCGGCGCAAGATTAGCGGCCCCCGCGCGGCTTCGCTTCCTGCCACGACGCGAGCGTCGCGCGTGCCTCGGGATTCGCGGCGACGGGCGCCGGCGCCTGACCGGGATTGTACGCCGTCAGCTCGATGACATAGCCGTTCGGATCGCGGACATAGAGCGAATCCATCGGACCGTGATTGGATGGGCCGCGCACCTCCATGCCGAGGGATCGGGCGCGCGCGCCAAGCCGCTCGCGCGTCTCGCGGTCCATCTCGATGGCGAGGTGAAGATCGAAATCATGCTGGTCCTTGAAGGCGAAGGGCTGCGCCGGCACCTCGAAGAATTCGAGATAGGAATCGTCGCCGAGCTTGTAGGTGGTATGGAGCAGATCGACGGAGCGCCCCGTCGCGGTCTTGCCGGCGCGGAAGGCGCGAACCAGTGGCAAGCCGAGGAAATCCTCGTAGAAGCGCCGGTTCTCTTCGGAATCGCGGCAGCGATAGACGTTGTGATGAACCCCTTTGATCATCGCTCAGAGCGGCTTGTGCGGAGTCGGCGCCGGCTTGCACTGGCCGCTTGCATGCGATTCGCCCGTGACCTTGTTGTCGACATAATCGTACGTAATGCGGTCGATCTTGTTCGTTGGGCGATCGATGCGGAACCGCGACGACGTGCCCATGCTGAGCCGCGTTTCATTCGCCGGCGAAATATCGGTTTGGGCGAAGGCGATCGTGCTGTCCGAAATCTCGACCTCGGACAGATCGATCGTCTTGTCTTCGTCATACGTCACGCCGGTGCTTCCCGACAGGTCGAAGGTGAAGGTGCCGGAAACGTCGCCGGTGCATTCGAGGGTGAGGAGCACCGGCTGGGCCGACGCCGGCCGGGCGCTTGCGGCGGCGATGGCTGCCAGGACGATGAGTGTCGCGCGTCGCATGCCAAGCCTGTGCTAGTGAATCTTCTTGGTCTTCGGCAGCGGCGAGATGCGGTCGATCTGCGCCAACTGATCGGGCGTCAGCGCCCATTCCGCCGCCTTGACGTTGGCCGCGAGCTGCTCGGTCTTCGTGGCGCCGGCGATCACGCTCGACACGGTCGGATTGGCGAGCAGCCACGAGAACGCGAGATCGAGCAACGTCTTGCCGTGCGTCTGGCAGAAATCCTCGAGCCGTTCCACGATCTGCCAGTTCTCGTCGGTGAGGTAATTGTCCTGGAAGATCTTGGCGACGGTGATGCGCGCGCCCTCGGGCATTGGGGCGTTGCGGCGATATTTACCGGTGAGGAAACCGCTCGCCAGCGGAAAATAGGGCAGGAAGCCCATGCCGTTGGCTCGGGCCGCCGGAATGATCTCGCGTTCGACTTCGCGCACCAGGATGCTGTACTCGTCCTGGTCGGAGGCGAAGGCGTTGAGGCCGAGCTCGCGCGACGCGGCGCGCGCCGTCGCGATCTGCCAGCCGGCGAAATTGGAGCAGCCGATATAACGCACCTTGCCGGCGCGGATCACATCGTCGAGCGCGCGCAGCGTCTCGTCGATCGGCGTGTTCGGGTCGGGGAAATGCATTTGGTAGAGGTCGATCCAGTCCGTCTTAAGGCGCCGCAAGCTGCCCTCGACCGCGGTCATGATCCAGCGCCGCGAGCCGCCGCGCATCATCTCGCCGGGCCCCATGACATTGGCGAACTTGGTGGCAACGACGACGTCCTTGCGCCGGTCGCCCAGCGCTTCGCCAAGCAAGGTCTCGGAGACGCCGGGCTTGCCGACCGGATACGAGTCGGCGGTGTCGAACAGCGTTATCCCCAGATCGATCGCGGCCGGGATCAGTTTCATCGTGCCGTCACGGTCGAGGCGGCCGCCGAGATTGTTGCAGCCGACGCCGACGGCGGACACTTCGAGACCCGAATTCCCGAGATTCCGCAGTTTCATCGGCCGCTCCCGTCATTGCCCAAAATTGCCCGGCATGATGCACCGACCATGCCGCGCGTCAACACGGAATAGGCATGCGCGAAAAAGATGACAGGGCGGCCATCTTCCTCCTAAAGTCATCGCATGGAAGGCGATCTCGCGTTACTCAGCGCGACCGTTCCGCCGGTCGATGTGTTGGCGCCGGCGGAGCAGACGTTGCCGCTGGTCTTCGCCTCGCCTCACAGCGGCGCCGATTATCCGCGCGATCTTTTGTCGGCGACGAGGCTCGACGCGCTGACGCTGCGCCGCTCGGAAGACGCTTATGTCGACGCGCTGTTCGGCGCGGCGCCGGAGGGCGGCGCGCCGTTGCTGCGCGCGCGCTTCGCCCGGGCGTATCTCGATCCCAACCGCGAACCCTACGAGTTCGACCCTACGATGTTCGCGGATGCGCTGCCGCCCTACGTCAACCGCACCTCGCCGCGGGTCCGGATGGGCCTCGGCACCATCGCGAGGGTGGTCGCGTCGGGCGAAGAGATCTACGCCCGCAAGCTCGCCGTCGAGGAGGCGATGTCGCGGGTCGATCGGCTCTATCGTCCCTATCATCGCGCGCTGAAGCAACTTCTGGCCGACACCCGCGACAAGTTCGGCTTTTATCTGCTGGTCGATTGTCATTCGATGCCCTCGGCGTGTCTCGGCGACCGTGGGCGCGCGGCCCGGGCCGATATCGTGCTGGGCGATTGTCACGGCACGTCGTGCCATGCGGCGGTGATGGACACGATGCATCGCGCACTCACCGCCAAGGGCTATCGCGTCGCGCGCAACGCGCCTTACGCCGGCGGCTTCACGACCGCGCATTACGGCCAGCCCGGCGCCAACGGCCATTGCATCCAGATCGAACTCTCCCGCGCGCTTTACATGGACGAGCAGAGCTTCGAGCGGAAACCCTATTTCGACCGGCTGGCCGACGATATGAACGATGTCCTGCTGGCGCTGGCGACGCTGACGCCGACTCTGACCCCGGCGGCATGAGCCTCGTCGTCCGCGACGCGGCTGCGGCCGATTTCGCCCGCGTCGCCGAAATCTAC
>JASHUX010000286.1 GCA_030039775.1 Alphaproteobacteria bacterium
CGAGCAGGAGGATCTATCGACCATCACGCTGTGGCAGTATGTCGACGTCTACGCGATGCGGAAGGGGATCGAGTACGCGCCGCTGCGGCACGGGCTCGAGGTCGTCTATCTGCCGATGGTCAAGGAGACGATGTAGTCGGCCGGCGTTGGCGGACCCGGCGAGATTCGAACTCACGACCTCTGCCTTCGGAGGGCAGCGCTCTATCCAGCTGAGCTACGGGTCCCGCTCTTAGCCGCGCGGACGATAGGAGAAGCCGCGCGGCGAGGCAAGGCGCGGACTTACGATTTCGCCGCGATCGACACGTTTTTGAGCAGCATGAAAGGCATGCGGTGGGCGATCGGCGTGTAGTCGACGCCCTTCTTCATTGCGTAGACCGACACCGAATCCCACAGCTTGATCACGGCGACCTGGTTGTAGAGGAAATCGACCACGCCTTTGATGATCGCGGCGCGCTTAACCTTGTCACGCTCGCCCAGTGCCTTTTCGATGCCGTCGTCGACCTCGTCGAAGTGCGACACGACCGACGGCGCGGTCGACCGGAACGCGATGGTCAGCATGTCGAGCGAGGTCAGGCCGGTATTCGCAATCGGCAATGCGCCAACCGAAACCAGTTCGATCGAGTGATCGGTCTGGGCACGGCGGGCCAATTGCAGACCTTGCACCGCCTCTTGGTTATGGAGTTCGCACTGGATGCCGACCGCGCTCAAATACAGCGACACGCTCTCGGCGGCTTGGCGGAAGCCGTAGAACGAGGTTGCCGAGTAATAGATCGGCATCTTGAAGCCGTTGGGATAGCCCGCCTCGGCCAGCGTCTTCTTCGCCAGCGCCGGATCGTAGGCATAGTCCTTCAGCGTTGGGTCGTATCCTTCCTCGCCCGGCGCCAGCATCGGATAGCGATAGGGCACGCCGTGGAACAGGCCTTTGATGATCGCGTTGGCGTCGACCGCGTGCGCGATCGCCTCGCGGACTTCGCGTTTGTGCCAGGGCGATTGCGGCGTCAGCAGGTCGAACACGATGCTGACCGATGGGTTGGCCGGAAATTTGACGAGGTGAAACCCCGCCTGTTCCATCTCCCCGACTTGGGGATAGGGCAGGTTGGTGATGATATCGGCCTCGCCGGCTTTGAGTTTCGCCACCCGCGTTTCGTCGTCCTTGACGATGTAAAAGCGCGCGGATTTCACCTTCGGCTTGGGCCCGTAGTAACCGTCGAAGGCCTGAACGTCGATATATTGGCCAGGGTCATAGCCGGTGATTCGATAAGGCCCGACGCCGCTCGGGTGCGTCATGAATTCCTTTTCGCCGACGCGTTGATAGTAGGCCTTCGATCCGAGAAAGATCTGATCGCCGTCGAAAAATGTCACGTCCGGCTGCTTCATGTCGAAGCGCAACGTGTACTTGTCGAGAACATCGAGCTTGGCGACGAGACGGGCCTTGCGCCGGAACGAGGGCGTGTTGGCCAACTGGCGATTGAAGCTGAACACGACGTCGTCCGCGGTCAGTTCGTCGCCCGAATGGAACTTGATGCCGGGATGGATATGAAAGGTGATGGTCATGGCGTCAGGGCTGACCTGCCAATCGGCGACGGTCGGCCGAACGGTGCCGTCGTTGTTGTAGCCCCACAGCATCTCGTCGACATTCCGCAGGATCACGTAAGAGAGCGGCGGAAACACGCTGGTCAGCATATCGAGTGTATCAGGCTCGGCATTGGTCGCGACGGTGAGATGGTCGTAGGACTGCGCCCGGGCCGGCAGAGCCGCCAATGCCAAGAAACCCGCGAGCAAGAGGGCGCGAAATCCAGTCATTTTGGTTCCTCCCGGCGGCAATCGAAGGCCGGGAAGAGCGTCGAGTCAAACGATATTAAGCGCGTTTGAGCTGCTGTGCTTCGTGCTCGATCAGCGCGCGGTAGACCTCGAGATACTCGTCGGTCATGCGCTTCACGGTGAACCGTTCCTCGAACCGCTTGCGGATAGCGGGCCGCGGCAGTTGGATGGCCCGATGAACCGCGGCGACCGCCTCGGCCTCGTCCTTGACGACGAAACCGGTGACGCCGTTATCGACCACTTCGCGCGCCGAGCCGTGGTCGTAGACGATTACGGGCGTGCCGCAGGCCATGGCTTCGATCATGACCAGGCCGAACGGCTCGACCCAATCGATCGGGCAGAGCAGGGCGCTGGCCCGGCCGAGGAAGTCGGACTTCCGGCTGTCGTCGATCTCGCCGATGAAATCGACATGCGGTTGGTCGAACAGATGTTTGATCTCGGCCTCGAAATAGGCGCGGTCGGTTTTGTCGATCTTGGCCGCGATCTTGAGCTTCATGCCGCAACGCTTCGCGATCGCGATGGCGCGGTCGACTCGCTTTTCCGGAGCGATGCGGCCGAGGAAGGCAAGGTACTCGCCCTTGTCGTAGCGCGGCGTCAGCGAATTCGCAGGCAGGCCGTGATGGATCGTCCGGACCCACCCGGCTTGAGGAATGGGCCGGCGCTGAGAGTCGGAAATCGAGATCACCGGCGCCGCCGCGAAGGCGGTAAAGACGGGTTGCTGTTCCGGCAGGTCCAACCGGCCGTGAAGCGTGGTCACGAACGGGGTCGATTGCCGCAGGAACAGGGAAAAAGGGAGGTAATCGAGATGAAAATGGAGGATATCGAACTCTGCGGCGCGCTGACGCACCCGCTCCAGCATCAGCATATGCAGGGAAACGGGATCGAGCACCTTGGACAGACGCAAGCTGGTCGGCCAGATCGGTTCCAGCCGGGCCGTGGTCTTCGAATCGCCGCTGGCGAATAGGGTGACGTCGTGCCCCTGCCGGACCAATTCTTCGGTAAGCCACGAAACGACCCGCTCGGTCCCGCCATAAGACTTGGGCGGAACGGCCTCATAGAGGGGGGCGATCTGCGCGATACGCATCCATTAACTCCTACGGGGGACTACCTTTTCAGCCACGTCCCCTCGCGGCCTCGTCTGTTGGACTTGTCGGATACAGAACGGCGCCAGACACGTGATATTCCCCACATATTCCCCACCTTTTTGTCGCATGGATACCATGGACTTAATCGCCTGGACGACACCGGCAGCTTGTTCCGCTCTTATGGAATAGTTTTGGGGCTGGATCGTTCCGTTCTGTGATGCTCGGCGACGGAAAATCCGAACAAGTATCGAACGTGACCGGCGATTGGAGCGCCACCAGCGCCATCGGCGACGTCACCCGGTTCGCGCGGCGGCCCATGGCCTTTATCTGGCATTATGTGCGGGCCCGGCCGTGGTCTCATGCCGTCATGATCGGGGCCGTGGTGATCGCCGCGACCTGTTCGGTCAGTTCGCAATACGGCGTCAAATTCCTGATCGATACGCTGACGCCGGGACCGCCCGGCACCGATAACATCTGGCTCGCTTTCGGGCTGCTGATTTCGCTGATCGCGGGCGACAATTTGTCCTGGCGTGTCGCCGGATGGGTGGCCAGCCGGACCATCGTCGCCGATACCGGCGACGTCCGCGCCGATCTGTTCGGGCATCTGATGGGTCATGCGCCGCGCTATTTCGCCGATCGCCTGCCCGGAGTCCTGACCAGCCGCATCACGGCAACCTCGAACGCCCTCTTTACCCTCGAATACCTCTTTATGTGGAACGTGCTGCCACCGTGCGTGGCGACGGTCGGTGCCGTCGCCTATCTCGCCAGCGTCAGCCTGCCGGTCACGGCCGGCCTGGCGCTGTTCTCGGGCTTCCTGGTCGTGATCCTGTTCAAGTACGCGGCGCGGGGCTGGCCGATCCACAGCAATTTCGCCGACAAGGCGGCCGCCGTCGACGGCGAGATGACCGACATCGTCTCCAACATGCCGCTGGTTCGCGCCTTCGGCGGCTTCCGCCGCGAGCGCGCCCGTTTGGCGGAGGCGTTGGGCCTCGAATTGAGCGCCCGCCGCAAGAGCCTGCGCTATATCGAGATTTTGCGCTTGATGCATGCGGTGGTGGTGATCGCCGTCACCGTCATGCTGCTGGCCT
>JASHUX010000287.1 GCA_030039775.1 Alphaproteobacteria bacterium
CGAAGGTCGAGAAGGAACTCGCCGGCAATCCCGACCGCCGCGCCTATTTCGTCGCGGTACTGGCACTGGCCTGGCCCGATGGCGCGGTCGAGACCTGGCGCGGCGAGGTACACGGCGCGTTGGTGTGGCCGCCGCGCGGCGGTAACGGTTTCGGCTACGACCCGATGTTCCGGCCCGACGGCGAGACCATGACCTACGGCGAGATGAGTCCGGCCGAAAAGAACCGCACCAACCACCGCGCCCGCGCCTTTGCCAAGTTCGAGGCGGCGTGCCTGCGGTGAAGTCGCTCGCCCTCTATATCCACTGGCCGTTCTGCAAATCGAAATGCCCCTATTGCGATTTCAACAGCCACGTCCGCGCCGGTATCGACGAAGCGCGCTGGCGCGACGGCCTGTTGCGTGAGCTCGATCATGGCGCGGTGGAGACGCGCGGCCGCGAACTCGGGTCGAT
The DNA here is from genome assembly GCA_030039775.1 of Alphaproteobacteria bacterium. Classification (GTDB taxonomy): domain Bacteria; phylum Pseudomonadota; class Alphaproteobacteria; order ATCC43930; family CGMCC-115725; genus JAATGI01. The sequence continues at coordinate 451 of JASHUX010000287.1, forward strand.
CTTTTTCGGCGGCGGCACGCCGTCGTTGATGGCGCCCGCGACGGTCGCGGCGCTGCTGGCGCGCGCGGCGCGGCATTGGTCGTTCGCGCCCGACATCGAGATCACGCTCGAGGCCAATCCCAATTCGGTCGAGGCGGCGAAGTTCCGCGACATCGCCGCGGCCGGCGTCAACCGCTTGTCGCTGGGCGTGCAGGCGCTCGACGACGCGTCGTTGCGCTTCTTGGGGCGCGGTCACAATCGCGACGAAGCGCTTGCCGCCATCGACCTCGCGCGCACGCATTTTTCCCGCTTCTCGTTCGATCTGATCTATGCGCGTCCGGGCCAGACGGTCGACGCGTGGCACGCCGAACTGCGCGAGGCGCTACGCCTCGCCGGTGACCATCTCTCTGTCTATCAGCTCACCATCGAGCAGGGCACGGTTTTCGCGACCGCTTACGCGCGCGGCGATTTCGTCCTGCCCGACGAGGAGACACAAGGCGCGCTATACGAGACGACGCAGGACATGCTCGGCGCCGCCTATCTGCCCGCTTATGAAATTTCCAACCATGCGCGCCTCGGCCAAGAGAGCCGGCACAATCTCGCCTATTGGCGTTACCACGATTATCTCGGCGTCGGTCCCGGCGCGCATGGCCGCCTAATGATCGACGGCGATAAATACGCCATCGCCAACCATCGGGCGCCGGAGACGTGGCTCACGGCAGTCGAGCGCGGCGCACACGGTGCCGCGACGCGCACACTGCTTACCGCGCGCGAGCGGCGCGACGAGATGGCGATGATGGGGCTCCGCCTGACCTCGGGCCTCGCGCGCGACGATGTGCGGACCGAAACCGGGAGTGAGATTGAGGCAGCGTTCGCGTCCGAGCCACTCGACATGCTGATCGGCGGCGGCTTTCTCGCATGCGACGCTGCCGGCTTGCGCGCCACCGCGGCCGGACGCCAGCGCCTCAACGCGGTATTGGAACGCCTGCTCGCTTAGAGTGCGTTGGCGAGAAGGATCGCGGCGAGCCCTTCCGGCATGTCGATCATCGCGTCGTGGCCGCAGGCGAGCTCGAAGCGCGCCCAGCCCGGCTGGTCCTTCACACCGTCGTAATAGCGTCGGAAGCCGCGGCCGCTGCCCCAGTTCGCGGCGAGGATGTAGAGCTTCTTGCGCACGTTGGCGCTGCCGCCGGAAACGAACTTGATGCGCTCAGTCATGCAGCCAATGGGCTGCGGTGTGCACGAGGCGTCGACCCAGGCGCGGTCTTTCTCATTCACTTCGAAGCCGAGCGCCGGAGTCGGCGGTACCGCATAACCGCCGTTGGCCGCCGCGCCGTCGAGCTGCACCTTCATGACTTCCGGCGGCACCATGTCGAACACCGATTGGCCGTCATGCGGGACCAGCGCGTCGAGAAAGACCAGCGCCGCGATCTTGTCGCGCGCGCGGTCCGCGACGCCGCTGATCACCATGCCGCCGTAGGAATGACCGAGCAGCACAACGTCGTCGAGCCGCTCCCACTTTATCAAGTTGAGTATGTCGGTGATGTGAGTCGTGAGATTGATCGCGGCGCTGAATTGATGCGAGCGTTCGCCGAGGCCGGACAGTGTGGGGGTAAAGACGTGATGGCCGCGGGCGCGCAAAAGATCGGCGACGCGGCCATAGCACCAGCCGCCGTGCCAGGCCCCGTGCACCAGAACGAAATTCGCCATGTCCCCCTGCCCCCGTGCCGCCACGCTATTGCGTCAGCGGAATGAAATTCTGCGGCGCGGGATCGACCACCTTGGCGCCGTCCCGTTCCACCTGAAGGATCGCAAGCTGTCGCTCGACCAGGCCGTTCTGGTTCAGCCGGAATACGCCATCGAGTCCGACGAAGCCGCTGGGGTTGGTCATTGCGGCAGTGGAAAAATCCGGGCCAGCCGGATTTTTCGCCAGGACCGCTGCCAGCGCCGTCGCGTCGTAGGCCAATGTCGCAAGCCGCGGCGGCGGACGGCCTTCGGCGTCGCGGAAGCGCCGCTCGAACGCGGCGCGGCCTTGCGGGTCGGGCGCCGCGTACCAGCCGTGCTGCAGCACGACCTCGCTGCCGAGGCTCGGATCGTCCCACAGGCCGGTGCCGAGGAGGCGGATCTTGTCGGTGTCGATCTTGTAATAGGCGAGATACGGCGCCAACGCCTTGAGCCGCGTGCCGCCGTCGGGCAGCAGCAGCGCGTCGTAATTCGTGCCCTGCCGCGCGAAGCTCCGCGCCGCGTCGTCGAGCCCGGACAAGGTCGGCGGATAGTCGCCGGTCACCACAAGCTCCGATTGGTTGGCGGCGACGGCGTCTTGCATCGCTTGCATCGCCAACTGTCCGTAAGGGGTGCGCGGCGCGAGGATGGCGAAGCGGCTGATCCCCTTGGAATGCGCATAACCGGCGACGCGCATGATTTCCGGTCGCGACTGGAAGCTCAACAAATAGACGCCGTTGCCGGCGAGGCCGGCGGTGGTGGAGAAGGCGATGACGGGCACGTTGGCCGCTTGCGCGATCGGCTTCACCGCTTGGACGTCGCCGGCCAGAAGCGGGCCGATGATCAGCCGCGCGCCGTCGTTGATCGCGGCGTGCGCGGCGTCGGCGGCGGCCTGCGGTCCCGCGCCGGTATCGTGCGGCATCAATTTGATCTGGTCGGCGCCGACGTCATAAACCGCCATCAGCGCCGCATCGAGCATGCTCTGGCCCAGCGCCGCGCTTTGTCCCGAGAGCGGCAGCAGCAGCGCCACCGGCACTTTGCTGCCTGGCGGCAACGGCGCGGGCTGGACCGCCTGCGGCGGTGGGGGTGGCGACGTGGGCGGCGACGGCGGTTGCACCACGACCGGCGCTTGCGGCTGGGGCGGCGGTGCCGTTACCGTGGGCCCGCACGCCGAAAGCGCGCCGGCGCAGAACAGCGAGACGGCAAGCCAGATGGCGCGGGGGCGCGAAGGCATTGAACGAACACCGAACAAAGACTGCCTCCCTCGCGAACCGGCCGCGCGCGGAGCCTAATCAGCACGCCCGGCGAAGTAAACAAGGCGGCGAGCCAGCCGCTCCCGGACTCTATCTGGTCGCGACGCCGATCGGCCACGCCCAGGATTTGACGCTGCGCGCGCGCGACCTGTTGGGCCGCGTCGACGCGGTCGCTTGCGAGGATACCCGCGTCACGGCGAAGTTGCTGACGCTCCACGGCATCCGCGCGCCGCTCGTCGCCTATCACGAGCACAATGCCGAGCGCATGCGGCCGGTCTTGCTCGCGCGGCTGCGCGCCGGCGAGGCGGTCGCGTTGGTCAGCGACGCCGGCACGCCGCTGATTTCCGATCCCGGCTACAAGCTGGTGCGCGCGGCGGCCGCGGACGGATTGCCGGTGACGGCGCTGCCCGGCGCGTCGGCGGTGCTCACGGCGCTGATCCTGTCCGGACTGCCGAGCGACCGATTTCTGTTCGCGGGATTCCTGCCGCCGAAAGAGACCGCGCGGCGCGCGACGCTGGCCGAATTGAAAGACGTGCCGGCCTCGCTGATCTGGTTCGAAACCGGGCCGCGCCTCGCCGCCAGCTTGCGCGACGCCGCCGCCGTGCTGGGCGACCGTCCCGCCGCCGTGGCGCGCGAGCTCACCAAGCTGCACGAAGAAGTGCGGCGCGAGACGTTGTCCGCGCTGGCCGGGCATTACGCCGACGCCGGCGCGCCCAAAGGGGAGATCGTCGTGGTCGCGGCGCCGCCCGCGCCCGCCGCGGCGCCGAGCACGGACGAT
>JASHUX010000288.1 GCA_030039775.1 Alphaproteobacteria bacterium
GTTTGTCGCGTTGATGGATTTAAGCGCATCCGCGGTGGGCTGATCCATCGCGCCGATCACGGCGGTTTGCGGATTGCGATAGTCGTCGATCGCGGAACTCTCGCGCAGGAACTCGGGGTAATAGCCGAGGCCGAAATCCTTGCCCGGCTCTTTGCCCGAATGCCGGCGCAACAGCGGCACAATTTGACTTTCCATGACGCCCGGCAAGATCGTCGAGCGCACCACCACCATGTGATAGTCGGTCTTGTCGCGCAGCTCCTTGCCGATGTCGGCGGCGATCTGGAGCACGTATTTGAGATCGAGGCTGCCGTTGGGGAGGCTTGGCGTGCCGACGCAGACAAAGCTCAGCTCGCTGTCCGCGATAGCAGCGGCAACGTCGGTGGTGGCCTAGAGATGCCCCTGCTCCACCGCGCGCTCGATGAGCTCGGCGAGGCCCGGCTCAACGATCGGGGATTGACCGGCGTTGAGGGCGTCGACCTTCTCGGTCGAGATGTCGACCGCCACGACGCGATGGCCCTCGTCGGCCATGCAGGCGGCGACGACCGTGCCGACGTAACCGATACCAAAGACGCTGACTTTCATGGCTTTTCCCGGGGAATAGCGTTCCGGGGAGCCTAACGGGAGAAAGTTAGTAAATCGAAAAGAAAGTTTTAAGCCGGGTCGACCTGGAGGCGGGCCGTTAGAACCTCGCCGGCCGCGAGCCTGCCCACTCCGAGGATGCTGGTCGAGGGTTCTTTTTCATGGAAGGCCTTGGAATACCAGCCGAGCATGGGGTCGGTGCCGCCGCGATGCACCTGCCAGCCCAGCGCCGACGGCAGCGTCAGGCGGCCGGTATAACGCCGGCCGTCGGCTTGCCACGCCAGCGCGAAACCGTCGCCGTCGGCGCGGGCCTCGACCGCCGGGCCGAGATGATACGCGAGGCGTACGTCGAAACTGCCTTGCCCCGTCACGCGATCGACGATATCGATCCGGCGCGCCGCTCGGTCGAGCGTCACCGTGCGTTCGTGCGTCGGCTCACCGGCACTGTCGGCGTAGCCGTCATGCCGCGCCTGCCAGCGCGCCACCGGCCCTTCGTCCAAACCGTCGAGCATGACCGCCTCGGCATCGGGCGCGTCGAGCCATAGGAACGAGCCGCCATAGGTCGCCTGATCCTCACCGCCGATCTCGAGCGTGTTATGCGCGATGGTCGAGCGGAAATAGCGTCGCGCTACGGGATCGGTCAGGTAACAATAGGTGCCGCGATCGACCAAGAGGGACTTTGACCGACAGGGCGTCGGCGTGAGCGTGACCGGCGATCGCCAGATAGGCCATGATCGCATCGGCACGATTCGCTTCCCCCGGCTCGGCGGGGCGCCTGTTGATGCGCGCCCTAATGCTACTGGCTTAAAGTACCGCAACTTTTTCGTCGCCCCAGTCATGGATCGCGGTATTTCGACACAAAAACCCCCGTTGAGTCGCCTAGTTGGCCAATGAAGCGGCGATCGCGTTGACCAGGGGCTTCATAAAAAAGCGGTCCGTCGGCGCGACGTCGACGCGTGCCCCGAACTTCCGCAGCTCCGACGCCACCACCGGCCCGACGACGGCGACCTTCGTCCGCGTCAGACCGTCGCGCAGTGCGGCCGTAACGCCCGCCCATTCGGCCACCGCGATCAAGCGCCGCACCTGCGGACCGCTAGTGAAGGCGATGCAGTCGACGGTGCCGCCCGCGAGCTGCCCGATCAATTCCACGACGGCTTGGTCCTCCGCTGCGGAAGCGTAGACATAGGGCAATACCGGCTTGGCCCTGGCTCCGGCGCCGGCGAGAAAGTCGAGCAGTTTCGCGTGCGTGCTCTCAGGATAGAGTTGGACACCGACGCGCCGTCCACTTAGATCGAGTAACGACATCGTGGCGATGATTCCGTCGGTGGTCGGCATGCCGGCGGGAAGATCGGCGGCAGTCAATCCCAACTCGCGGAGCGCCCGCGCCGGTTTGGGGCCGCGGGTGAACTTGCGCACAACGCCAAGACGCGCGACGAACGCGGTCTCGATCGTCGCTCGTCGCGCGAAGCCGACGAGACGGCGAAGCCCTTCCCCCGTCAGCAAGATCAGATCGTCACAGCCGCCGTCGTTGAAGTCATGGAGCCAAGCCTCGACCGGTCCCGCGTCCGGCGCATCGTGAATCGCGATGAGCGGGCAGCGAATTGTCGTGGCGCCGCGCTCCTCGAGCATCCGCACGAAGATGTCGAGCTCGCGGGCTTCGGGGACGGCGATCGCGCGGCCCGCAAGATCAGGCTGCTTTTCCATCGAAGAACCGATCGAGAAAATCCATTTCGCCGCGACGCCAGTTAACGCCCTCGCGAATGGGATCGCCAAACTCGAGATAATTGTCGCGCGCGGGATCGTAGGCCGGCCATGTCACGCCGGCGCCGTTTGGGTCGCCAGTGCGCGCAAATTGTATCCAGAGCTTCATCATCGTTTCCGACACCGCGGTATCGCCGGCGTCGAACTGGCTGCCTTTTCGCGTCGGCGCGCCCAGCGTGCCGAACACGAACGCGACCTCGTCGCCATGATGAGGCACGGCGGTCTGGCCGGCACGCTTCTTCGAAAACAGATAGCGCCAGACTCCCTTGCCGCTTTTCGCCATCGTGCGAGACAAGGCCCAGACCCCGTAATTGAATTGCGTGTCGGCGAATATCTCAGCAACGC
>JASHUX010000039.1 GCA_030039775.1 Alphaproteobacteria bacterium
ACGATGACGACGGCCAACGCCACCAGAACGATTTCGCCGGTGTGCGGGTCGTTGAACATGCCGAAACTGATGCCGCGATTCAGCGTCAACACGAGGTTGAAAAAGCCGGTCACCGCCACATGCTGCGTTGTTTCGGGATGGGCCGCGAAATAATCGAGAATGCCGACCTTGGCGAGCTGATCGATGACGGCAACGGCGATCGCGATAACAATCCCGCGGACCAGCATCAAGCGATCAACTCCACCGCGTCGGCACAGCGTTGGCAAAGATCAGGATGGTGGTGAACGTGGCCGACCTCCGGCAACACCCGCCAGCAGCGCTGGCATTTTTCCCCGGGCGCCTGCGATACCGTCACCGCGATACCCGGCACGTCGGGCAACGTGAACGCCGCATCGGGCGCCGGCGCGTGCGATCGCGTCGCCGCGGAAACAATGCACAGCTCGGCCAGGCCGACATCGTCCAGGTCGAATTCCCGTTCTGTATAAATTGTCACCGCCGCCTGCAGGCTGGCGCCGATGCGCTTTTCCGCGCGCTCCAACTCCAGTGCGCCCGTCACGACGCGGCGCAGATCGCGCAGGCCGGCATATTTTTCGGCGAGCGCATCGTCGCGCCAAGCCTTCGGCACGTCGCGATAAGTTTCAAGATGCACGCTGACGTCGGCTCCGTCGCCGCGGCGCGACAGCCACGCTTCTTCCGCCGTGAAACATAGGATCGGCGCCAGCCAACGCACCAAACAGTCGAACACCACATCGAGCGTCGTTCGGACCGCGCGGCGGCGCGGCGACGACGGGGCGTCGCAATAGAGCACGTCCTTGCGCACGTCGAAATAAAAGGCCGATAGATCGACGGCACAAAAATTGTGGATCGCCGTGATCATCGCCGTGAATTCATAGCGTTCGGCGTTGCGGCGGATCTGCTCGTTCAGCTCCGCCAAGCGATGCAGTACCCAGCGCTCTTCTTCCGGCATCTCGGCGTGCGGAACGCCCTCATTCCGGCCGAAACCGGCGAGCGCGCCGAGCAGATAGCGCAGCGTGTTACGCAGGCGACGATAGATGTCGACGTTCCGTGCCAGGATGGTCGGGCCGAAATTCATATCGGCGGTGAAGTCGCTGGTCACCACCCACAGCCGCAAAATATCGGCGCCATGCTGGGCGATGACCTCTTGCGGCGCCACCATGTTGCCCAGCGACTTCGACATTTTGCGGCCTTGCTCGTCGAGGAAGAAGCCGTGCGTCAGCACCTGGTCGAACGGCGCGCGGCCGCGCGTGCCGCAACTTTCCAGCAACGAGGAATGGAACCAGCCGCGATGCTGATCCGAGCCTTCGAGGTAAAGATCGGCCGGCCAGCGGAGGTCGGCACGCTCCTCAAGCACAAAGCCGTGGGTCGAACCGCTTTCGAACCAGACATCGACGATGTCCGTGATCTGCTCGAAGCGCGACGGATCGCGGTCCGGTCCGAGAAATTCGGCGGCAGGGGTGTCGTACCAGCGGTCGGCGCCGCCGTTCTCGAAGGCGGCGGCGATACGGTCGATCACGGCCTGATCGCGCAACGGCTCGCCCGTGACTTTGTCGAGGAACACCGCGATCGGCACACCCCACGCGCGTTGGCGCGAAATCAGCCAATCGGGCCGCGTCTCGATCATCGCGCGGATGCGATTGCGGCCCTGCGGCGGGAAAAACTCCGTTGCGTCGATGGCCTGGAGCGCGACATCGCGCAGATGGTTCGTCTCCATCGAGATGAACCATTGCGGCGTGGTGCGGAAGATCAGCGGCGCCTTGGAGCGCCATGAATGGGGATAGGAGTGGGTCAGCTTGCCCTGCCCCAGAAGCGCACCCGCTTCCGTCAGCGCGGCGATCACCGCGCCATTGGCGTCGCCCTCCTTGCCGTTGGGTCGGAAGACACGCTTGCCGGCGAACAGCGGCACTTTGTCGAGAAAGGTGCCGTCGGCCGCGACCGTGTCCGGCACCGGAATATTGTGCTTGCGGCCGAGGACGAAATCGTCGGCGCCGTGTCCCGGCGCGATATGGACAAAGCCGGTGCCGTCCTCCTCCGTCACGAAATCGCCCACCAACAGCGGCACATCGAAATCGTACCCGTTGCCGTAGAGCGGATGGCGGGCCACCGTCCCCGCGAGATCGCGGCCAATGAACGAGGCATGGACGATGCCGCCGATCTTGAGCTCCTGCTCCATCGCCGGCCATCGTTTCAGCGACACGAGAATTCGGTCGCCGGTCTTGACCAGGCCGCCCTCGGGGCCGTGCTTGATTTCGACCAGCACGTAATCCATGGCGTCGCCGTAGGCGATGGCTCGATTACCCGGCAGCGTCCACGGCGTCGTGGTCCAGATCACCACGAAGGCGCCGGCGAGCTCGGGCCGCGACGCTCGCGCGACCGGGAATTTCACCCAAACCGTGGTCGAGACATGATCGTGATATTCGACCTCGGCCTCGGCGAGCCCAGTTTGCTCCACGGTCGACCACATCACCGGTTTCGAGCCGCGGTACAGCCCGCCGTTCATCACGAATTTGCCGATCTCGCGCATGATCTGCGCCTCGGCGTGATGCGTCATGGTGGTGTAGGGATGATCCCAATCGCCGAGGATGCCGAGACGCTGAAACTCTTCGCTCTGCACACCGACCCAATGCTGGGCGAACTCACGGCACTCCTGGCGGAACTCGAGCACCGGAACATCGTCCTTGCGGCGCTTCTTGGCCCGATACTCTTCCTCGATCTTCCATTCGATCGGCAGGCCGTGGCAGTCCCAGCCCGGAACGTAGACCGCATCCTTGCCCAGCATTTGCTGCGAGCGGTTGACGACGTCTTTCAGGATCTTGTTGAGCGCGGTGCCGAGATGGATGTCGCCGTTCGCGTAGGGCGGGCCGTCATGAAGGATGTATTTGGATCGGCCTTTCGACAGGGTGCGCTGCATGTCCCATAATTTCATGTGCCGCCAGCGC
>JASHUX010000289.1 GCA_030039775.1 Alphaproteobacteria bacterium
AGCTCGGCTTCGGCGCGTCGCGCACCATGCGCGTGGCGCAACGCCTCTACGAGGACGGCTACATCACCTATATGCGGACGGACGGCGTGACCTTGGCGAACGAGGCGGTGTCGGCGGCGCGGCGCCTCATCAGCAGCGATTTCGGCGACAACTACCTGCCCGAGAAACCGCGCCACTACACCGCTAAAGCCAAGAACGCGCAGGAGGCGCACGAAGCGGTGCGGCCGACGGACCTGTTCCTGCGCCCGGCGCAGGCGCGCGATTTCGGCGGCGACGAGCGCGCGCTCTACGACCTGATCTGGAAGCGCACCACGGCGTGCCAGATGGAAGCGGCGCTGATCGATCAGGTCACGGCCGACATCGACAGCGCCGACAAGGCACTGCGCTTCCGCGCCACCGGCTCGACCATTTTGTTCGACGGCTTCCTCAGACTCTATCGCGAAGACGTCGATGACCCGAACGACGAAGAAGAAGGCGGCCGCTTGCCGGCATTGGCCGAACGCGACGCGCTCAACCGCGGCAACGTTATCCCGGCGCAGCATTTCACCGAACCGCCGCCGCGCTACAGCGAAGCGAGCCTGGTCAAGAAGCTCGAGGAGCTCGGCATCGGCCGGCCCTCGACCTACGTCTCGATCCTGCAAGTGCTCCAGGACAGGAATTATGTCCGGCTCGACAAGAAGCGCTTCATTCCTGAGGATCGTGGCCGTGTCGTCACGGCATTCCTCGAGAATTTCTTCGAGCGCTACGTCGAGTACGGTTTCACCGCCGACCTCGAAAACCAGCTCGACGAAATCTCCGACGGCAAGATTCCGTGGCGCAAGGTGCTGGAGGATTTCTGGCGCGATTTCTCCGGCGCGGTCGCCGACACCAAGGACCTGACCATCACGCAGGTGCTGGACGCGCTCGATGTCGAGCTCGGCAACCATTTCTTCCCCGCGCGCGCCGACGGCAGCGACCCACGCCTATGCCCCGCCTGCGGCAAGGGCCGGCTTGGCCTAAAGCTCGGCAAGTTCGGCGGCTTTATCGGCTGCTCGAACTATCCGGAATGCCGCTATACGCGGAAGCTCGGGTTCGAAGGCGAGGACGAGAACGGCGAGAACGGCGACGCCGGCCCACGCCTTCTCGGCAACGATCCCGTGACCGGACTGCCGGTGACGCTGCGCAAGGGTCCCTACGGGCATTATGTCCAGCTCGGCGAGGCCGAGAACGGCGAGAAGCCGAAGCGCTGCTCGTTACCGCGTGGCCTCGCTCCCGCGGACGTCGATCTCGACAAGGCGCTTGGCCTGCTGTCGTTGCCGCGCGAGGTCGGGCTCCATCCCGAAGACGGCAAGCCGATCACCGCTGCGCTCGGCCGCTACGGCCCGTACATCAAGCACGGCGACTCATACCGGTCGCTCTCGCCTGACGACGACGTACTCACCGTCGGCATCAACCGCGCCGTGAGCCTGCTGGCTGAGCCCCGTCAAGCGCGCGGCCGCGCGCAACGCGAGGCGTTGAAGAGCTTCGACCACGCCGGCGGCAAGATCATGCTCTACAAAGGCCGCTACGGACCGTATGTCAGCCGCGACGGCGTCAACGCCACGCTGCCGCGCGACGTGGTGCCGGAGGAACTGACGGTCGATCAAGCCGCCAATCTGCTGGCGGAACGCGCGGCGAAAGGCGGCGGCGGTAGGAGCCGGCGCCGTGTCCGGGGCTCGGCTCGGAGCAACGGCAACGCTGCGGCCAAACCGAAGCCCGCAAAAAAAGCCGCGAAGAAAAAAGAAGCGGCGGAGTAATTTTCTGCATCTCGAAGCTCTAGGAAGTCCCAGTCGTTCGCCTTATAAGCGGACCACTCGCTCCGGCGTTATCGCCCACCGATCCCGAGCATAGCGGCTGGTTCAAGGAGTGACGTAGCCCTGCCGAACACGATCCCATCCATCCGCGAGACCCGACGGACGCAGGTTTTCCCGGTCCTGGAAGCGACCGAGATCCAGCGCATCCGCCGCTTCGGCGAGCCGCGCGCTTATGGCGTCGGCGACTTTCTGGCGCGGGTCGGCGAGGTCAATCCCGGCCTGATGATCGTGCTCAGCGGCCGGGTCGAGGTCACGCAACATACCGTCGCGGGCGATCCTCTTCCGATCATCACGCACGAACCCGGCGCGTTCCTTGGCGAACTCGCCCAGTTGAGCGGACGGCCGTCCTTGGTCGATGCCCACGCCGTCGAACCGTCCAATGTATTGGTCCTCGCGCCGAACCGGTTGCGCGCGCTCTTGATCGCCGAGGCGGAGCTCGGCGAGCGGATCATGCGCGCCTTGATCCTGCGTCGCGTTGCGCTGCTCGAGAGCGGCGCCGGCGGTCCGATAATCGTCGGTCCGGCGTCGAACGGCGACGTCCTGCGGCTGCAGGGTTTCCTCGGCCGCAACGGGCATCCTTACCTGTCGCTCGACCCCGACACCGATCCCGACGCCAAAGCCTTGGTCGAGCGGTTCCATTTCGATCCCGGCCAATTGCCGATGGTGGTGTGTCCGAGCGGTCAGATGTTGCACAATCCGGGCGAATTCCAGCTCGCCCGCTGCATCGGTTTGGTGGGCCCGATCGATCCGCAGCGGATCTACGATGTCGCCGTCGTCGGGGCCGGACCGGCCGGACTCGCGACGGCCGTGTATGGCGGGTCGGAGGGGCTTTCGGTGCTTGTCCTTGACTCCCGCGCCTTCGGGGGACAGGCAGGCGCGTCCTCGCGTATCGAAAATTATCTCGGTTTCCCAACCGGGATTACCGGCATGGCGCTGATGGCGCGCGCCTATAACCAGGCCCAGAAATTCGGCGTCGAGATGGCAATCCCCGACGATGTTATCGGACTCGAACCGGCTCGCGACGGCGTCGACGCTGTGCCCGCTTTGAGACTGTCCAGCGCGGAGACCGTGCGCGCCCGCGCCGTGGTGATCGCGAACGGCGCCCGTTATCGCAGGCTCACGCTTCCGAACCTCGATGCGTTCGAGGGCTCGAGCGTGCATTACTGGGCGTCCCCGCTCGAGGCTAAGCTGTGCGCCGGCCAAGAGATCGCGCTGGTCGGCGGCGGAAACTCCGCGGGACAGGCGGTCGTCTATCTGGCGAGCAAGGTCGCGAAAATCTGGCTTCTGGTTCGTGGGGCAAGCCTCAGAGCCGGCATGTCGCGCTATCTCGTCGATCGCATCGAAGGTCTCCCCAATGTCGAGATCGTGACCGGCGTCGAGGTCAGCGCCCTTGAAGGAAGCAATGGCTCGCTTTCCGCCGTCCGCTGGCGGCGCCGCAGCGATAAGGCCGAAACGAGCTGGCCGATCCGCCACCTATTCCTCTTCATCGGCGCGGATGCCAATACCAGGTGGCTTAGCGGATCGGGCGTCACGCTGGACGGCAAAGGCTTCGTTCTCACCGGCCGTGAGGCCGATATGACCGGCCCGCTGGAAACGTCCCGGCGGGGCGTGTTCGCGGTCGGCGACGTCCGTTCCGGCTCGACCAAACGGGTCGCGGCGGCGGTCGGCGAAGGCGCACAGGTCGTCGCGGCGCTGCATGCCTTCTTAGCACGAGCCGAGCGGGAGACTGTCTCGTGAGCGGGTGCTGCTCATCCTAAAACGGAGCGAAAGAATGTCCACCACGTGCCGACACATGACCGGAATCCGCGACGTTACGCCCAGCGCGCTCGGGTGCGAGGAATGTCTTAAGAGCGGTGACACCTGGGTTCACCTTCGCCTCTGCCGTACATGTGGGCATGTCGGGTGCTGCGATGAATCGCCGAACCGGCACGCGACAAAGCACTATCATGCGACCCACCACCCGATCATCGAAGGCTACGATCCGCCGGAGGGCTGGGGTTGGTGTTACGTCGACAAGATCATGTTCGATCTCTCCGACCAGATGACGCCGCATAACG
>JASHUX010000290.1 GCA_030039775.1 Alphaproteobacteria bacterium
GCCGCCGTGGCGCGCGAAACCAAGCATATCCGCCTCGGCCCTCTCGTCTATCTGCTGCCGCTTTATTCGCCGCTGCGGCTCCTGGAAGAGATCGCGATCCTCGATCATCTCTCCGGCGGACGGCTCGAGATCGGCATCGGCCGCGGCGTCTCGCCCTACGAGGTTGGCTACCACAATGTCGATCACAACAAGTCGCGCGAGATCTTCATCGATTCCTACCGCTGCATCATGGCGGGCACGAGCGGCGGTGACACGCTGACCTATGATGGCGCCTACCATCACTACCGCAACGTGCCGATCGTCCTGCATCCGCTCCAGCGTCCGCATCCGCCATTCTGGTACGGCTCGTCGAACACAACCGGCGCGACGTGGGCCGGCGAGAACGGCCTGCATTTCGTCGCCAACGGGCCGGTGGCGTTGGCACGGACCAATATCGACGCGTTCCGCACCGCGCTCGCCGGGCGTGGTTCTGCGCTCATCCCGAAGCCCGAATTTCGCGGCGGTACCGTCGTTGGTGTGCTGCGCTATATCATCGTTGCGGAAACCGACGAGGATGCGGCGCGTATCGCGCGTCCGGCACTGGAGGCGCATCTCGCGTCGCTCAATTGGCTGCGCCTGAAACACGGAGAAACTGGCTTGACCGGCAGGGCCAAGGTACCTGCCGGCGCGACCTATGACGACTTGGTGAGAGAGGGTACGGCCATCGTCGGTACGCCGGATACTGTGAACCACGCCGTTGCGGAGCAAGTGGCCATGCTCGGCGTCAATTACCTTGTGACGTACATGTTCATGGGCGGCATGGCGCTGACCGATGCGCTGCGGTCGCTGCGTCTGTTCACGACCGATGTGATGCCGAAACTCGCTGCGCTATGAAGCGCCTTGCTGCTCGGCCAGGAGCCGCGCCGCATTGGCATTGAAGTTGGCGGAGCCCGCAAGACCCGAGCCGCCGTCAACGTTGAGCACCACGCCGGTTATCCATTCCGCCGCCGGCGAGCACAGAAACAACGCCGCCTGCGCGATGTCCTCGACCGTGCCCATGCGGCCGAGCGGGATTTGCCGGTCGCCGCGCCGCTCATGATCGGCGCCGCCTAGCCGCTTCATGCCTTCTGTGCCCGCAATCGGGCCCGGCACGATGCTGTTGACGCGGATGCCGTGTTGTCCCCATTCGAGCGCCAGATTCTGCATCATGCGATCAATGCCGGCCTTCGCCGCACCGACATGGAGCTGAAATGCGTATGGCGCGTGCGCCATGCCGGCGGAAATGAAAATGATCGAGCCCTTGGTTTGCACCAATTGATCGAAGGCCAGGCGCGCCGCGTTGAACGACCCGAGTAGGTCTATGTCGATCACCGTCTTGAAGCCCTTCGGCGACAATTTATCTGCCGGTACCAGGAAGTTACCGGCGGCGCCGCATACCAAAATGTCGATCGGGCCGAGCGTGTCGCGGCATTGGGCAAACGCGACGTTCAGCTCTTCGGGTTTACGCACGTCGGCAGCCCGCGCCGAGACCTTGGCACCAAGTGCTTCCAGCTCCTTCGCGGCGCCATCGAGCCGCTCTTGCTTGCGACCGCAGATCGCGATATTGGCGCCAAACGCGGCGAAGCCCTTGGCGACGCCAAGATTGATGCCGCTGCCGCCGCCGGTGACGAACACCGTCTTGCCGCGATAAAGCCCCGCCGGAAAGAAGTTCGTCGTCGTCATTACCCCTCCCTCGTTTTGCCAACCATACCACGTGGCGTTAAGATCGCCGCAATAACGCCCGGCAAAGCCGTTCGGAAGGAGCATGCATCCCTCGCATTTCGCCGCCAGGACACCGGATATGCCGGCGATCATCATGGCTTCGACAGGCGAAACCACGACCTACCGGCAACTGAACGAACGGGTCATGCGCGGCGCCCAGATGCTGCGCGGCTTCGGCCTGAAGAGCGGCGACCATCTGGCCTTCATGCTGGAGAACCGCTCGGCGTTTCACGAAGTCTATTGGGCTGGGCAGCGCGCCGGGCTTTACGTCACGCCGATAAGCACGCGGCTCACGACTGGCGAGATCGATTACATCCTACGCGACAGCAACGCGAAAATGTTCATCAGCTCGACCGGCATGGCCGATGTCGTCGCAAAACTGTCGCTGCCGCCAGGCGTGCCGTACCTGATGCTCGACGGCATCGTGCCCGGGTTCGAATCCTTCGAGCGTATTATCGCCTGTTATCCGACCGCGCCGATCCCGGATCCGGCCTGCGGCGGCTCGATGCTTTACTCCTCCGGCACGACGGGCCGGCCCAAAGGGGTAAAACGCGCCGCCATCAGCGATGAGCCATTTGACGCGCCCAATCGCTACTCGGTGCTGACGCAGAAACTCTACGGCTACGACCCGAACACCATCTACTTGTCGCCGGCGCCGCTTTACCATGCGGCGCCGCTCGGCTTTACCTCCAGCGTGCTGAGCTGGGGTGGCACGATCCTTGTCATGGAGAGATTCGATGCCGAGCAGGCGCTGGCGCTGATCGAGCGGTATAGCGTCACGCACAGCCAGTGGGTCCCGACCATGTTCGTGCGGCTGCTGCGCCTGCCGGACGATGTGAAGCGCAAATACGACCTCTCGACTCATCGCTGCGCGGTCCATGCCGCGGCACCCTGCCCGGTCGAGATCAAGCGTCAGATGATCGATTGGTGGGGCCAGATCCTCTACGAATATTACGCCGGCAGCGAAGGCAACGGCTTCGCCGTGATCAATTCACGGGAATGGCTCGCGCATCCGGGTTCGGTCGGCCGCGCGATCCTGGGCGAGCTCCGCATTCTCGATGAGGACGGCAAGGAGCAGCCGCCGGGCGTCGCGGGCGGCATCTATTTCGCCAACGGGCCGAAATTCGAATATCACAACGACCCAACCAAGACGGCGGGCGCTTACAGCGCCGAAGGCTGGTCCACGCTCGGCGACGTCGGCTATCTCGACGACGAGGGGTGGCTCTACCTCACCGACCGCAAGGCTTACATGATCATTTCTGGCGGCGTGAATATTTATCCGCAAGAGGCGGAGAACGTGCTGACCGCGCATCCCAAGGTTGTTGACGTCGCCGTGTTCGGCGTTCCCAACGCGGATTTTGGCGAGGAAGTGAAGGCGGTCGTGCAGCCGGTCAACATGACGCTGGCCGGGCCGGCGCTGGCCGACGAACTGATCGCCTATTGCCGCGAGCGCCTGGCCGACGTCAAATGTCCGCGCTCGATCGATTTCGACCCCGAACTGCCGCGGCATCCGAACGGCAAGCTCTACAAGCGCATCCTGCGCGACCGGTATCGGCAGGGCCGCGCCTCGAAGATCATCTGAAAGGAAGCACCATGGGCGAAGCATATATCGTGGCGGCGACCCGAACGGCGGGCGGCAAGCGCGGCGGGCTGGTTTCAGGCTGGCATCCGGCCGACCTCGCCGGCGAAGTGCTGAACGGCTTACTCGACCGGTCGGATACCGACCCGGCGCTGGTCGAGGACGTCATCATGGGCTGCGTCATCCAGGCCGGGGAGCAGTCGCTGAACATCGCGCGCGGCGCGGTGATGTCGTCGAAGCTGCCGCTGTCCTGCCCAGGCACCTCGGTCGACCGCCAATGCGGCTCGTCGCAGCAGGCGCTGCATTTCGCCGCCGCCACGGTTATGTCAGGCACGATGGACGTGGTCATCGCCGCCGGCGTCGAGAGCATGAGCCGCGTGCCGATGGGACTATCCTCGATCGCGCTCAATGAGCACGGCATTGCCAAGGGCCCGCGCCAAGAAGAACGCTGGCCCGGCATCGTGTTCAGCCAATTTACCGGCGCCGAAATGCTGGCAGAGAAGCATCAGCTTACCAAGGACGAACTCGACGAATACGCCTATGGCAGCCACAAGAAGGCGGCGGCAGCGACGAAGGCCGGCAAATTCGAGGCCGAAGTGCTCCCGATCGAGGTGACGCTTCCCGACGGCACCAAAAAGCGCCACACCGTCGATGAAGGCATCCGCTTCGACACTAGCCTCGACGCCATCAAGGGCGTGAAGCTGTTGAAGGAAGGCGGCCGCATCACCGCCGCCACCTCGAGCCAGATCTGCGACGGCGCGGCGGCGTTGCTGATAGCGAACGAGCGCGGGTTGAAGGCCCTCGGCGCCGAACCGCTGGCGCGCGTTCACCATATGACCGCAACGGGCGGCGATCCCGTGATCATGCTGGAAGAGCCGCTGTTCGCGACCGACCGCGCGCTCAAGAAAAGCGGCATAAAGATCGACGCGATCGACCTCTACGAGGTGAACGAGGCATTCGCGCCCGTGCCGATCGCCTGGCTCCGTCATACCGGCGGCGACCCGGCAAAGCTCAACGTCAATGGCGGCGCCATCGCCCTTGGGCATCCGCTGGGCGGCACCGGCGCCAAGCTGATGACGACGCTGATCCACGCGCTGAAGGACCGCGGCAAGCGCTACGGCCTGCAAACGATGTGTGAAGGCGGCGGTATGGCCAACGTCACCATCGTGGAGCGGCTATAGTCCATCGCTTTGTGGTGAGGCTCGCGCTCTACGCCGTTCTCGGCGCCGCATCAGGCGCGGTCGCCGCCACTTGTATTTTATATTTGCGGCTCAGTGATCTGCCTCATCCGTCGCTCCCCGCCGAATTCTATCTTTATCCGGGGCTGATCTTCGGTCTCATCTTCGGATTCATCCTGTTTTGGATGGACAACACGGCGAGGCCGCTCGGTGCTGCCGGTTTCGCCCTCGCCGCCACGGTTTCGAACGCGCTTGCCGTTACGTTCTGGACGACGACCAACGAGCCCATCGCGTCGGCTCTTGGCGCCGTGGATTCCAGTGACGTGATGTTCAGCCTCATGGGCGCGATGGCCGGCGCCATCGGCGGCGGCCTACTAGGTTATTCCTCGCGGTGGTTGCTGAAGGTCACGGCGTGGCCGCGATTGCTGGCGACGGGCGCAGCGCTGGGGCTGTTCTTGCCGCTGGTGCAGTCAGAAGCCGGGTTCTTTGCCTTCTTCATTCTCTGGCAGGCCGGTTACGCGGCAACGATGGCGACAGTCGTGGCACCGAAACGCGCCTAGTCTTTCTTGTCGGCGTACGGGTTATCGCCCTTGCGCAGCATCATCCGGATCGGCACCGCGGGAAGGTCGAACTTCTCCCGCAGCAGATTGATCAGATAGCGTCGGTAGGAATCCGGCAGTTCGCCTGGCTTCGACGCAAACAGGGCAAAGGTCGGCGGATGCACATTCGCTTGCGCGATGTAACGCAGCTTCAAGCGCCGGCCGGAGGCCAGCGGCGGCGGGTGACGTTCCTGCACCGCGGCAAGCCAGCGGTTCAGCGCCGGGGTCGGCACGCGTTTGCCCCAAGCCTGGTGCGTCGCCCATACCGCCGGCATCAGCTTCTCAACGCCGGCGCCGTTCAAGCCCGACAATGTCACCACGCGCAGGCCTTTCAACTGCGGCAGCGACACGTCGATGCGGTCGCGCAACTGATCGAGCGTCTTGCGTCGCTCATCGACCAAATCCCATTTGCTTGCCGCCATTACCAAGCCGCGTCCTTCCCGCTCCACCAATTCGGCGATGGCGAGGTCCTGCTTTTCGAGTGGCTGCGTCGCGTCGATAACCAGCACCACGATCTCGGCAAAGCGGATCGTGCTAAGTGTGTCTTGCACCGACAATTGCTCGATGCGAGC
>JASHUX010000291.1 GCA_030039775.1 Alphaproteobacteria bacterium
CACGCGCGGATTGGGGAAGCGCGCGCCGATGGTGCTGTCGAACACGCGGACGTCGCGGCCATAGGCGCTGTCGTTTTTCGCCATGACGAAGGGCGCGCGGCTCATGCTTTCGACGCCGCCGGCGATGAACAAGTCGCCCTGGCCGGCGTCGCAGGCGCGCGCCGCGTCGCAGACGGCGGCCAGGCCGCTGCCGCACAAGCGGTTGACGGTCAGCGCCGCGACCTCGACCGGCAAGCCCGCAACCAGCGCCGCGTGGCGCGCGACGTTCCGCGCGTCTTCGCCGGCCTGGTTGGTGCAGCCGACGACCACGTCCTCGTAAAGCGGGAACGCGAAGGGGTTGCGCGTCGCCAGGGTCTTGATGACCCCGCCCAGAAGATCGTCGGGCCGGACCGCGGCAATGGCGCCGGCATGGCGGCCGATGGGCGTGCGCAGCCCGTCATAGATGAACGCGTCGTCGAGCATGGGAAGGGTCCCGCTTGTCGTTTTTCCGCACTGCGAAAGATGCGGAAGGTAGGCTTAGCCGCCAGCGCGAACAAGATTTTTCCCGGCATGCCGCATTTGCGCGGGGGCGGCTCTGATCTGGACTCAATTGCTAATCCCCGTCGCCCCGGCGGAAGCCGGGGCCCAGCGCCGCGCGTCCGCGCGGCATCAGACTCTTGTGGCTCGCCGACACTCGCCCGCTGGGTTCCCGCTTTCGGGGGAACGACGTATGTCATTGATTCGATTTGTCATCGAGCGAGTTCGGACCCTGGCGCTGCATCTGGCCTCGCTCTCTGTTCTCGCCTGTTTTCGCTGTTCCGGCCTGCAAATTGGCTTCGTTCCGGAATTTCTAGATGTGGTGTCCTTCTTCCCGCCCGATCTCCTGTTCCGCCTGTTATCTGCAGGTTATTTGCAGGCAGGACCATCAACGCACACCAATACGCAAGCAACGCCCTCGTTGACAAATGGGAACAAAGAGGCAACTTTTCAAGCGCGTTCAGCGGTCTCAGTCGCTTGGTTTGGGCAATCGGAAATGAAACTCTACGATTACGTTCTAGCTTTTTGGCCACACTGGTGGCCGCTTGCAACAGCCGGTGGCCTACTAGGTCTCGACGCGCTTATCAGAGAACGGTGGACTTGGGCGGCCGAGCGTCTTGATAGAATGCGCGACGGCACGTGGAGTTCACGCTGTTGCTGATCGCTATTTTCTGGGCGGGGTTCCTCACTCGGAATGACGAGTATCGTCGCCATGACACGGCGCCGGGTGACATACGCACATTGGATGCAGAGCAAAAGGCACGGATGAGCCATGTGCTCGGGTTATCGACGTCTGAGCACTATGCTTTCCAAGTGAACAGTGCGCCTAGCTGTGACGAATGTGAGCAATTCGCAAGCGACATCCGAGATTTTATCAATACAGTCCCTGGATGGACCGTTGGCGGTTCGCCACTGATTTTCTTCGACTCAAAATGGCGATACGGAGTGTGGTTGATTTCAAGAAAAGATGAACAGAATTCACCGCCCGTTCGAAAAATTGCCAGTGCCTTTAGCGACGCTGGATTCTCACTTCAAATTGACAGCGGGGATTTCAAGAAGGGTGATTTCGTCGCTGTGATTTCAAGGCAGCGCAAAAACTGACTCTGAAATCGATCAGAAGCGATTATCGCCCCTGCGGCTTATTCGCCGCCACGGCGGCGCGGACGAGGGCCTTGAACGCGACGGCGTCGAGCGCGTCGCCCTCGCGCAGGTCGATCGCGCGGCGGACGTTGCCGTCGAGGCTCGAATTGAACAGATGCGTCGGGTCCTTGAGCTTGGCGCCCTTGGCGAAAGTCAGCTTCACGACCGCCTTGTAGGTCTCGCCGGTGCAGATGATGCCGTCGCGTTCCCACACCGGCACGCCGCGCCACTTCCATGCCTCGACCACGTCCGGCACCGCCTCTTTGATGAGCGCGCGGACCCGCGCGAGCGTCGTGCCGCGCCAATCGCCCTGTTCCGCGATCCGCGCGTCGATCAGCCGCGACGGGGATTCGGTTTTGCTCGGGGCGCTCTTGGGCATGGCGGCGGCTCCTTTCGTTCGCGACAGTCAACTCATTTCGTCATTCCCGCGAAAGCGGGAATCTAGAATCAACGCACGTCGCTTGCCCTGGGTCCCTGCTTTCGCAGGGACGACGAGAGAAAAAAACTAGCCGGCGCGGGTCTTGCCGAAGTGGCGCGACAGCATCAGCGCCATCAGCAGCATGCCCGCGCCGATCAAAATCCAACCGGCCCATGCGCCGGGTCCGGCCGGGCCGAAGAACCACAACAGCACCGCCGCGGCCACCCAATTGGCGAAGCCCCACACCGCGTTGACCAGGGGCGGCGAGTTGCCGATGCCGGGCGGCGACGCGAACGGCGAGGGGAAGGGGTTGCCGCTGACGCCCTGCACGAAATGCGGCACGCCGTTGGTCAGGAATAGGCAGGCGACGAACGCAAGCACGTAATAGTACCAGGGCATGGTGACGTTTCTCCCTCTACCGCAAATATATTTTATCCCTCTCCTCCCTTTAGGGAGGAGAGGGTAGGGTGAGGTGGGTTACGCGGCGCGCATGCCGAACACCTCACCCTCCCATCGCTGCGCGATGGGCCCCTCCCTCTCCCCAAAGCGGAGAGGGTAAA
>JASHUX010000008.1 GCA_030039775.1 Alphaproteobacteria bacterium
TGCCGTAGCCATCCGCCGTCATCAGCACAATGCGCGCGCGCCAAACATGCTTCTGTGGACTCTTCCGATCGGCCACGACCCGTTCAAGTCGCGCCCGATCCGCCGGCACAAGCCGAACCTCGACGCCTTTCCGCATGGCCCAAGACTCGCATACCAAACCGGCCTTGGGAACCTTTCGTTTCGATCAATCCACTAGGACCTTCACGAGGAAATCGCGTCCGCGGCGCAGGCCGTCGTCGTCGATGCCGTGGCCCAGGCCGGGCCTCGTCACGGCTTCGACCGGCACGCCCGCCTGCTCCAATCCCTTAACGGCGAGCGGCAACGAATCAGGCGGCACCACCTGATCGGCGTCGCCATGCACCAGCAGGATCGGCGGCTTGGACTTGAACTCGGCCGTGTCGCCGACGAGGCGGCCGGAATAGCCGACGATGCCCGCGAGCTGCTTGGCGCGGCGCGGCCCGGCATAGAGCGACATCATCGTGCCCTGTGAGAAACCGATCAGCGCCAGCTTGCTGTCGTCGAGATGCAATCGCTCGAGCGTTTCGTCGAGAAAGCCGTCGAGGATCGCCGCCGACGCGCGCACGCCCGCCAGGATGGTTTCGGGCGTGCGAGTTTGCAGGCTGAACCATTGCCGGCCGTAAGGCGCCATGTCGCACGGAAACGGCGCGTCGGGGGAAACGAAGGCCGTCTCCGGCAAGGCGGGCGCCAACGCGGGCACGAGGCCGAATAGGTCGTTGCCGTCGGCGCCGAGACCGTGAAGCAGCACGACGAGGCGCTTGGGGGTGGCGCCTTTGGGGTAAATGGCCGAGGGCCCGGTTAATGTCAGAGGCATGCCGATGGGATAATGGATGGCCGCGCCAAAGTCACCCGCAAACCCCTAAGAAACCTTGGAAAACAAGTGTATAATCCGTCCTCGCGACGGGTCGAGGGTTCGAGGAAAATTAGCCAATTATTAAATCGGCTCCCCTACCTTGGCATGCGATGCGCTGCCCCTGCCGGCGGCGTCGCCTGGTTCCGTCCTTTCTCAGCCTTGATCGGGAGTTGTCATGCGTATCGCGGTAATCGGAACAGGCTATGTCGGGCTCGTCTCGGGCGCATGCTTTTCCGAATTCGGCGTCGATGTCGCCTGCGTTGACAAAGACCTGGACAAGGTTTCGCGCCTGGAAAAGGGCCAAATCCCGATTTTCGAGCCGGGCCTGGATCAGGTCGTCGACGCCAACCGCCGCGCCGGCCGCCTGTCGTTCACCAATAATCTGCGCGAAGCCGTGGCCGGCGCCGATGCGGTGTTCATCGCCGTCGGCACGCCGTCCCGGCGCGGCGACGGCCACGCCGATCTGTCCTACGTCTTCGGCGCCGCGGAGGAAATCGCGCAGGCGCTGACCGGCTATGCCGTGATCGTCACCAAATCGACCGTGCCGGTCGGGACCGGCCGCCGCGTCGCGGAGATCATCCGCAAGACCCGGCCCGACGCGCAGTTCGACGTCGTGTCGAACCCTGAGTTCCTACGCGAAGGCTCCGCCATCCAGGATTTCATGCGGCCCGACCGCGTCGTCATCGGGTGCGAGAGCGAGCGCGCAGCCGCCGTGATGCGCGAACTTTATCGTCCGCTCTACCTCATCGAAGTGCCGATGATCTTCACCGCGCTCGAAACCGCGGAACTGACGAAATACGCCGCCAACTCGTTCCTCGCGACCAAGATCTCGTTCATCAACGAGATCGCCGATCTGTGCGAGCGGGTCGGCGCCGACGTGCAGGACGTGGCACGCGGCATCGGCCTCGACGGTCGCATCGGACGAAAGTTCCTTCATGCCGGACCAGGCTATGGCGGCTCGTGCTTCCCAAAGGATTGCCTGGCCTTGACCCGGACCGCGGCCGAGCACGGCGTGCCGACGCGCATCGTCGAGATGGCCGCGCAGGTCAACGACAGCCGCAAATCCTCGATGGCGGCGCGCATCATGCGCCATTGCGGCGGCAGCGTCGCCGACAAGACCATCGCGATCCTCGGCCTCGCCTTCAAGCCGAACACCGACGACATGCGCGACAGTCCGAGCCTCGCCATCATCCCGCGCCTGAAAGAAGCCGGCGCCACCATCCGCGTCTTCGATCCCGAAAGCATGACGGAAGCGAAGAAGCTGCTGACCGATATCACCTATTGCGCCAGCGCCTACGAGGCGATGGACGGCGCCGACGCGCTGGTGATCGTGACCGAATGGAACGAATTCCGCGCGCTCGATCTGGGGCGCGTCAAATCGCTGCTGCGCTCGCCGACGGTGATCGATCTGCGCAACATCTACCGGCCCGCCGACATGGCCAAGGCCGGCTTCTATTATTTCAGCGTCGGCCGGCGTCCGGTCGAACCAAGCGAAGGCAAGGACCGGTTGCGGTCGCGGGCATGAAAGAGAGCACGATGAGCGTCACCACCAAGCGCATTCTCGTCACCGGCGGCGCCGGATTCCTCGGCTCGCACCTCTGCGACCGGCTGATCGCGGACGGCAACGACGTGCTGTGCGTCGATAATTACTTTACCGGGCGCAAGGACAATATCGCGCGGCATCTCGACAATTCGCGGTTCGAGGCGATGCGCCACGACGTCTGCTTTCCGCTCTATGTCGAGGTCGACGAGATCTACAACCTCGCCTGCCCGGCCTCGCCGATCCGCTATCAGTTCGATCCGGTGCAAACCACCAAGACCAGCGTGATGGGCGCCATCAACATGCTGGGGCTGGCGAAGCGGGTGAAGGCCAAGGTGTTCCAGGCCTCGACCTCCGAAATCTACGGCGATCCCATCGTTCATCCGCAGACGGAGCAATATCGCGGCAACGTCAACACCATCGGCCCGCGCGCCTGCTACGACGAAGGCAAGCGCTGCGCCGAGACGTTGTTCTTCGATTACCAGCGGCAGCACAACGTCAGGATCAAGGTCGCGCGCATCTTCAACACCTACGGTCCGCGCATGCATCCGAACGATGGGCGCGTGGTATCGAACTTCATCATCCAGGCGCTCAAAAGCGAGCCGATCACGCTGTTCGGCGACGGCTCGCAGACCCGTGCCTTCTGCTATGTCGACGACCTGATCGAAGGCTTCATGCGGCTGATGGCGACGCCGGACAGCGTCACCGGGCCGGTCAATCTCGGCAATCCGGTGGAAATGACCGTGCGGCAGTTGGCCGAGCGCGTCATCGACCTCACCGGCTCGTCCTCCAAGATCGTGTACCGTCCGCTACCGGTCGACGATCCGACCCAACGCTGCCCCGACATTTCGTACGCGAAAGAGATGTTGGGCTGGGAGCCAAAGATAGCGCTCGACCACGGCCTGCGCCGCACCATCGACTACTTCGACAAGCTCTTGCGCGACGCCGAGCACCGCACCGATACGGTAATCCGTCTCCAGACCTAGGTAGCGGCGATGTCGGGCGAACGCGGATCCGCGTCGGGTTCGCACCGGTTCGGCGTGCTCGACGGCTGGCGGGGCATCGCGGCGCTCGCGGTCGCCCTCTATCATTTCCGCTTCTATTCTCACATCGGCCTGTCGTCTTTCCTGCTGAGCGCCTACCTGTTCGTCGATTTCTTTCTTGTTCTCAGCGGCTTCGTCATCGCGTACACCTATGGCGACCGGCTCGCGCGGTGGGGCGACGTCGCCGAATTCGCCATTCGGCGCTTCGGGCGTTTATGGCCGCTTCATGCCGCCGTTCTCATGATGCTGCTTCTGCTCGAGCTGCTTCGGGCCTATCTCACCGCGTGGCTGGATTCATTTCGCCGCACGGCCGTTCGATCCGGCGGGCCAGCACAGTTGGGCCAGCGTGCCGGTCAACATCCTGTTGTTGCAGGCGTTCGACCTGAACGGCGGACTGACCTGGAACTTTCCGTCCTGGAGCATCGGCGCGGAGTTCTGGTGCTATCTCATTTTGTTTGTGTTGGTCGGGCCGGCGCGCGTTGGTCGTCGGCGGCTTGCTTTGCATCGGGATCGGCTTCGCCGTGATACCCCTCGCCGGCAAGGGCATGGACGTGACCTACGAGCTCGGGTTTTTCCGCGGGCTGCTCGGATTTTTCATCGGCTATTTCGCCTTCCGCGCCTGGCGCTGGCATCACGCCCGGCCGTCGGCGGATTGGGTGGGGTGGGCGGAAATTCCGGCGCTCCTGGCGGTCGTTCTGTTTCTGATTTGCGTCGCCGGGACCGATGCCGAGATTCTTGCACCGCTTTTATTCGCCCCCGTCGTCTTCGTGTTCGCGCATGAAAAGGGCGTGGTGTCGCGCGCGCTGCAGGCACGGCCGATCGCGCTGCTGGGCGCCTGGTCCTATTCCATCTACATGATCCATTTCATGATCGTCGAACTGAGCTATTGGGGAATCACGGCATTGGAAAAGGTGAACCATCAGCAGTTGCGAATCATGGTTCCCGGCACCGGCGACGGCTTGTTCAGCACCATCGGTCACAATCTCTATTGGGGCGACGCCTTGTATCCGGTCTACGCGGCCGCGGTCATCGCCGTCTCCGCGCTGACTTTTTGGACGATCGAGAAACCCGGGCGCGCTTATTTCAATTCGCTCGCGGTACGCCGGCGGCGGCTTCAGCCGGCCGAGTGAGGCACGCCCGCGGCCTTGAGCGCCTTAGCCTGGCGTTTCGCCAGCGCGTCCGCGTCGAAATCCGCGATCAGGTCGTTGAACAGGCGGTGCCAGTTGATCGTGGCCCGCAGATGCATGAACACCGAGCCTAAGCCGACCGCGGCGCGGTCCATGAACACGAATTCCCGCGGCGGCGTGACGCCCCCCAGGCGTCGGACCTCGCGATGGACCTCGGCCGCCACGGCGCGGCCGTTGCCGTTGTTGTCGTCGTCGATCTCGCGCTTGCGGTCGTCCAAGAGCGGCGCATAGAGGAATCGCGCCCAGCGATTCAGCACGTCGACCAGCTCGTTGTTGAGATTCTTGAAGCCCCAATTCGCATAGGCCGACACGGCGAGGTCGCGATCGCCGCGCTCGAGCGCCCAGTACAGATCGATCACGCCCTTGACGAAGCGGGCGGGGAAAATCCTGACGCAGCCGAGATCGAACAGGTTGATGCCGTCGTCGGGACGCACCGTGTAATTGCCGAGATGCGGGTCGCCGTGGATCGCGCCGTAATCGTAGAACGGCACGTACCAGGCGCGGAACATGGCGCGGGCGATCGCATCGCGCCGTTCCTGCGGGGCGTCGGTGAATCGCAACAGCGGCGTGCCGTCGAGCCAGTTCATCGTGAGCAACCGCCGCGTCGATAGCGCGGCCACCGGCTCCGGCACGGTCACGAGCGTTTCGTCCTTGAGGATCGCGCGATAAAACCGCAGATGTGCGGCCTCGCGGCCGTAATCGAGTTCCTCGCGCAGACGTTCGGCGATCTCGGCGTGAATTTCGTCGGTCGACAACGCCCGGTCCCACCGCTCGTAGAGCGACAGCACCAGCTGCAACTGGCGCAGATCGGCCTCGACCGCCGACGCCATGTCCGGATATTGCAGCTTGCTGGCGAGCTCGGTCCCATCCTTGGTTTGCGCCCGATGCACCTGACCGAGCGAAGCGGCATGCGCCGCTTCGTGCTCGAAGCGCCCGAATTTCTTTTCCCAATCGGGACCGAGCTCGCCCGCCATGCGCCGCTTGACGAAGTTCCAGCCCATCGCCGGCGCGTCGGCCTGCAGCGTCTCTAACTCGCGCGCATATTCTTCCGGCAGCGCCTCGGGAATGGTGGCGAGAAGCTGCGCCACTTTCATCAACGGACCCTTGATGCCGCCCAACGCCGCCCGCAGATCGCCGGCGTGACGCGCGCGGTCCATCGGCAAGCCGAGATAACGCTGGCCCGCGACGCGCGCCGCCAGCCCGCCCATCGCGGTCGAAACGCGAGCGTACCGCCGCACGCGGCCGGTGAGGGAGCTATCGTCGGTCACGTTAGCCCAGTGCTTCGAGCTGGTCGATGAAACCCGCGATCATGTCGAGGCCACGCTTCCAGAAATTTGGGTCCGACGCGTCGAGCCCGAACGGCGCCAGCAGTTCTTTGTGGCGCTTGGTGCCGCCGGCGCGGAGCAGGTCGAGGTATTTCGCCGCGAAGCCCGGCGCCGCGTTCTGATAGACGGCATAGAGCGAATTCACCAGGCAATCGCCGAACGCATAGGCGTAGACGTAGAACGGCGAGTGGATGAAATGCGGAATGTAGGCCCAATAAAAGCGGTATTCGTCCTCGAACGTGATCGCCCGGCCCAGGCTTTCGCTTTGCACGCCGAGCCAGATCTCGCCGATGCGATCGGCCGAGAGCTCGCCTTGCCGCCGTTCGTCATGGACCCGGCGCTCGTATTCGACGAACGCGATCTGCCGAACGACCGTGTTCAGCATGTCCTCGACCTTGGCGGCAAGCATCGATTTTTGTTTCGTCGGCTCGGTCTCGGCCTTGAGCATCGCCTGGAAGGTCAGCATCTCGCCGAACACCGACGCGGTTTCCGCCAAAGTCAGCGGCGTGTCCGCCATGAGCTGACCCTGCGGCCCCGCCAGGACCTGATGCACGCCGTGACCCAGCTCGTGCGCCAGAGTCATCACGTCGCGCGTCTTGCCTTGATAGTTTAGCAACAAGTACGGATGCGCGCTCGGCACGGTCGGATGCGCGAACGCGCCGGGCGACTTGCCCGGCCGCGTCGGCGCGTCGATCCAGCGATTGTCGAAAAAACGCCGGCCGATCGACGCCATGTCGGGCGAGAACGCGGCATAGGCGTCGAGCACGATGCGTTCCGCCTGCGGCCACGCGACGGTGCGGTCCTCGGCATTGGGCAAGGGCGCGTTGCGATCCCAATATGGCAGCTCGTCGAGGCCGAACCATTTCGCCTTGAGCTTGTAATAGCGATGCGCGAGGCGGGGATAGGATTGCCGGACCGCTGCGATCAACGCGTCGACGACCTCGTCCTCGACATAGTTGGAGAGATTGCGCGCCGAGATCGGCCGCTTGAACTGGCGCCAGCGGTCCTCGATCTCCTTGTCTTTCGCCAGCGTGTTGGTGATCTGAGCGAAAACGCGGACATTGTCGCCGAATACCTGGCCGATGGCCTTGGCGGCGGTTTTGCGCACGGCGCCGTCGGGCTCGGACAAAAGATGCAGTGCTTCGGCGCTGGTCAGCTCTTTGCCGTCGATGGGGAAACGCAGCGCGGCTTCGGTTTCGTCGAAGAGGCGGCGCCACGCGGACGCGCCCGCGACGGATTTCTCGTGCAGCAGCTTTTCGAGATCGTCGGACAATTGATGCGGACGGAAGGCGCGGACATCGCGCAGCCACGGGCGGTAATGCGCCAGCGCGGGGCTTGCCAATTTCTCTTCGAGGGCCGCGTCGTCGATGCGATTGATTTCGAGGCCGAAGAACAACAGCTCGGTCGAGATGTCGTTGAGCCGTTCCTGAACGTTCTGATGGAAGCGCCCGCGTTCAGGGTCGCTCATATTGGCCGCGTAATAGAGCGAGGCATAACTTCCCGCGCGGCCGAGCGTGTCTTCCAACTTTTCATAGGCGGCGATGGCCGCCGCAAGCGCGTCGCCCGATAGCTCGGCCAGTTTGCTGCGATAGTGATCGCGGAACGCCCCGGCCGCGGTGGCGGACCGATCGAGATCGGATTTAAGCGCGGGCGAGTCCGGACCCGAATAGAGATCGCCCAGGTCCCACTCCGGCAACGGACCCAAATCCTTCGCCGCCGTCGTCGCTTGCACCATGCTGTCCCTCGCTTTTGCCCCTATAGATAAGGGTTCGGCGGGAGGTGTTCCAGCGACTCAGGCTGCCTGCACAGTCATTTCAGCGGTATATGCCTCGCCCGTGGGATTGCCGGCGAAGTCGCACCAACGCCCGGCTTCGTAATCATAGAGCTTACACGCATGCATCGTGGCGAACAGATAACGCAGCGAAAAATCCTCGACCACCGCGCGCGGACCGAGCAATTCGTTGAGCCGCGCCTGGGCCGCCGGCAGCCGGTACAGCGGGATTAGCGGCTGAATATGATGCGCCGGATGATCCATGATGTGATGCGTCAGCGCGCCATACCAGCGCGGCATCCGGACATGGATCGTGACTTCCTCTTCTCCGCCGAGCTTGCGCCACGCCTCGATCGATGCGAACCAGGGCGCGCGCGGATTGGTGTGCTGCAAATAAATCGCCGTGCCCATCATGTGATTCCAGATCAGGTACGGCATGACAAAGCCGAGGGCGACCGATACGATCCCGCCGGCCCATGCCAGGGTGCCGACGAGCAGCACGAGATAGATGACAAGCAGAACGAAATCGCGCCACGCGTCGGCACGCTTCACGCCAGGCAGGATGTGGCGCGGCATGAACTTGTCCCGCCACCAGCGCTCGACGAGATAGTAGGGCGCGAAACCCGCCGGCGAGCGATAGAGACGCTCGACCGCGCGCCGCCACGGCGGCAACGCGCGGTATTCGGCGATGTCGAGCGGCGACCAGGAATTATGGCCCTTCAGGTTCGGCGCACGATGATGCTGGCGGTTATGCACCGCGACCCAAAGACTGTAATTGTGGAGCACCGGCAGAAACGCGATCCGCGCCATGATCGCATTCGCCGACTTGCTCGCCGTGTAGGCGCCATGCGCCGCGTCATGTCCGATGACAAACAGCGACGGCAGCGTGAAGCCGGCGACCAGCGCGCCCGGGATCCGCAGCCACAACGGCACGTCCGCGAAGCCTGCGAGCCACGTGCCGACCGCATACACCGCGACGGTCACTGCGAGCAGCGCGACAGCACGCGGGAGTGACGGCGCGACGAACGTCATCATCGCCCGGCGCAAGCTTTTCTCGCGCGCGATCCTGGCTTGGTTGAAGGCCGAGACGTTCATATTTATTAATGGGTTACGGGTCGAATCAAGGATTCGACGATAACCCAAAAGTGATCAGTTGTCAGTCATCAGTTCCCGACAACTGAAGACTGAAGCCTACTTCGGGGCGCGGGCGAAGAACTGGATGACGTTGCCGTCGGGATCGCGCGAGGTGATGGTGCTGCCGTGGCTGCCCATGTCGCGCGTCGCCAAGATCGGCGCGCCCGCCACTTCGAGTTGCTTTCGCATGGCCACGAGATCGTCCACTTCGAAGACGATGACGGTATTCGACGCCGCCGCGGCGCCTGCTTCCTCCGGCGAGGACAACGCGAAGCGCGCACCGCCGGCGTCGAGCTGCGCCCATTTGGTGCCGTCCTGGAATTTGACCGTCATGCCCAAGAGCCCGCGATAGAAATCGAGCGCGCGGCCCATGTTCTGCGTGACCTGATAGACGTTCTGGATTTTTACCTGCATGGGAGTCTCCTAAAAGGAAACGGCGCGGTCGCCCGCGCCGTTCCGACATGGCGCGCGATTTCAATCAGGTCGCGATGAACTCGGCGATGGCGCGCATCGATTCCGGCTTCTCGTGGGTCACCAGATGTCCGGCGCCGTCGAAAATCCGAACCGTCGACCCCGGAATGAGTTTCTGCCACACCGGCGCCTGGGACGCGGGACAGATCTTGTCCTGCTTGCCCCACACTAGCAACGTCGGCACCGTGATCCGATGTAGCCATTTCGCCAGTTTCGGATCGTAATTGCGTTGCCACGCGATCCGCGCCCAGCTCGTCTGTTCGCGATAGGAATTGACGATGAAATCGATGTTGACGTCGGGCGGCGGACCGAGCGCGGCGGGATTTTCCGCGAGGTAGGGAACTAGCTCCTCCGCCTTGATGCTGAAGAGATCGGTCGCCGGGTGCTCCTTGTCGTAGAGACCGGCGGGCGCGATCAGCACCAGCTTCCTCAGCCGGTCGGCGTGCTGGCTCGCGAACTGGGCCCCGATCCAGCCGCCCATCGAATGGCCGATGGCGCTGAACTTGCCGAGCTTCAGCAAGTCCGCGAGCTCCAGGTAATGCATGACATAGTCCTGGATGCCGGCGATGACGGGGTCGTCGTCGGAGCCGCCGAAGCCCAAATGGATCGGCAGATAGACTTTGAATCGCTCGGTCAGCGGCGCGAGGAAATCCCAGCCGCCCGCCGTGCCGGCGCCGTGCCAGAACACCACCGGATCGCCCGAACCCGCCGTCAGGACCTGGGTCTTGAGGCCGTTGACCTTGAGCTCATCGGTTTTCCATTGTATGGCCATATCACAGCGCTCCCTGCGCCGACGCCGGCACGAGACCGTGCGGCGCCGTGCGCTTGCGCGAGCGGAGGCGCGGAATCACATCTTCCGCGAACATCGTCATGTTCTTGACCACCTTCCAATGCGGCATGTCGCCGATATCGTGGTGGATCAAGAGCCGCGACGCCTGCGCGCTCTCGCACCATTTACCGATCGTGTTGGCGACCTTGTCGGGCGTGCCGAAGACGACGCGCCACTGCGACGTCAGCATTTCCCAATCGAAGCCGCCGTGCGACGCCGTGGCCGAGGCGCGCGCCCGCAATTGCTCGGGCGAAATATAGCCCGGCGGGCCGAGGAAACGGCCGGTCGTCCGCGCCGCGTCCTCGAAGTAGTAGCGGATATGCTCCTTGCATTCGCGTTCCGCGACCTCGTCGCTTTCGGCGACATAAACGATGACGTTCATCATCGCCTTGTCGGGCGTGAATTCGTGTCCGTATTTCGGCGATTCCTCG
>JASHUX010000292.1 GCA_030039775.1 Alphaproteobacteria bacterium
TTGCAGATCCTCGATCCCGCCGAAGAGACGTTGCCGTTCGCCGGCCGTGTCCGGTTCGAAGGCTTCGAAGGCGAACGGCCGATTCTGATGAGCCGCGCCGAAGCGGTGCGCGACGCTTATATCGACAAGCTCGCCGCGCATCGCGCCGCCATCGAGGCGATCGCGCGTGCCGCCCGCTGGACGGTGGCGACACATCGCACCGATCGGCCGGCGCCACAGGCGCTGCTCGGCCTCTATAACGCCCTCGCGGTGCCGCGCGGCTTCTGATGCTCGGGCTCTTCGCTTTCGCTTCGCCGTGGCTGCTTCTTGGGTTGGCGGCGCTGCCGGCCTTGTGGTTCCTGCTGCGCGTGACGCCGCCGAGCCCGCGCCGCGTTCCGTTTCCCCCGCTGCGGTTGCTGTTCGGCCTCAGTCCGCGCGACGAGACGCCGGCGCGGACACCGTTGTGGCTGCTGATCATGCGCATGGTGCTGATGGCGCTGATCGTGCTGGCGCTGGCGCGCCCTCTGCTCAATCCGTCGAACGGCTTCAATCGCGCCGGCCCACTTGTGATCGCGGTCGATGACGGGTGGAGCGCCGCGCATCATTGGGAGAGGCGCCGCGACATGCTCGACCGGCTGCTCGACGACGCCGAGCGCGACGGACGCCAGGTGGTGCTGTTCGGCACCGCGCCGCCGCCCGGGCTCAATGCGGCGCCGGCCTTGTCGATACAGCGTACGACCGACGCGCGCGCCAGCGCCGCGAAACTGGCGCCGATGCCGTGGCCGGCCGACCGCATGGCCGCGCTGGCGCGGCTCGAACGGCTCGGCCTCAACAGCGCCGCCGCAACCGTCTGGCTCAGCGACGGCATCGACGACGGTACCGCGCGCGGCTTCGCGCGCGGGCTGGAGCGCCTCGCGCCACTGCGCGTCATGGCCGACGCGGCGATCGAGCGCGCGCATCTCCTCGAAGCGGCGCCCGACCAGGGCACGGACCTTGCCGTCGATATCCGCCGTGCCGCATCGATCGGCCCGGACCGTGTCGCGGTACGCGCGGTCGGCGATGACGGGCGCTTGCTGGCGCGTGCCACCGCCAATTTCAAGCCGGGGCGCGACCGGAGCACGGTCGCTTTCGCCAACCTGCCCACGGAACTGCGTAACCGGGCGGTCGGCGTCGTGATCGAGGGCGAGCGCTCGGCTGGCGCGACGCTGCTTCTGGACGAGCGCTGGCGCCGCCGTCCGGTCGGCATCGTCGCCAATGAAGCGGGCGCCGCCTCGCAGCCGCTGCTGAGCGGCGCCTATTACTTGCAGCGCGCGCTCTCGCCGTTTGCCGAAGTTCGGAGCGGCGGCGTCGCGTCGCTGCTCAGAAACGGCATCGCGGTGTTGGCGCTGCCGGACAATGCCGTGCTCGACCGCGAGCAGGCGCGGAGCCTCAATCGCTGGATGAACGAGGGCGGATTGGTAATGCGCTTCGCCGGGCCGCATCTTGCCGAGAATCCCGACGATCCCCTCTTGCCGGTGAAGCTGCGGGGCGGACGTATGCTCGGCAGCACCCTGTCTTGGGAAAAACCGGCGCCCTTATCGCCGTTCGCGGCGTCGAGTCCGTTCGCCGGTCTTGCCATTCCCAACGATGTCACCGTATCGCGGCAGGTCCTCGCCGAGCCGACCATCGACCTCGCGTCGCACACCTGGGCGCGTCTCGCCGATGGCACACCGCTCGTGACCGCCACGCATCGAGGCAAGGGTTGGCTCGTGCTGGTGCACACCACCGCCGATCCTGAATGGTCCAACCTCGCCATCTCCGGCCTGTTCGTCGACATGCTGCGGCGAGTGGTGGCGATGAGCGCGGGCGTCGCCGGCAATACCGATGTCGCGCTGCCGCCGGTCGAGACGCTGGACGGCTTCGGCCGGCTCGGTCCCGCCGCGGTAAGCGCGCAGACCATTGCCGCCGGCGCCTTTGCCGCGACGCTGGCGTCGCCGACACATCCGCCGGGTTTCTACGGCACCGAGGATTCGCGCCGCGCGCTCAGCCTGGCGCCGGCGGTGACGCGCTTCGCCGCGATCGGCGCGCTGCCTGGCGGTGCCGCGATTCAGCGCTATCAGCTCGGGCGCGAGGTCGATTTCCGGCCGTGGCTGTTGGCGGCGGCTTTGCTCTTGACGCTGATCGACCTTGCCGTCGGATACGGCTTGCGCGGCTTGCTGCCGCGTCTCGGCCCCGCCGGTTTGCTGCTGGCGATCGCGTTCGCGACCGCCGCGCCGGCACGCGCGCAGAACGCCGACACGTCGATGGCCCAAGCGGCGAACCAGTTCCATCTCGCCTATATCCGTACCGGCATTGCCGAAATCGATGAGGAATCGCGCGCAGGCTTAACGGGGCTTGCCAACGTCATCAACCGTCGCACCGCGGTTGACGCGGCGGAACCGATCGAAGTCGATCCCGACAGCGATGAGCTGGTGTTCTATCCGATCCTTTACTGGCCGGTGGTCGGCGGCGAAATCTTGCCGACCGCGCGCGCTGTCGAGCGGCTCAATCGCTATCTTGCCACAGGCGGCATGATCGTGTTCGACACCCGCAACCAAGGCGAGGGCACGCCGGTTTCAGACGTTCAGGCGCAAGAGAATTTGCGGCGCTTGGCCGCCGGTCTCGAGATGCCGCCGTTGGTGCCCGTCCCGCCGGACCACGTCCTGACCAAGAGCTTTTATCTGATGCAGGAATTTCCCGGCCGTTGGGCGGACGGGCGCTTGTGGGTCGAGGCATCGGACGATCGCATCAATGACGGCGTCTCCACCGTGGTCGTCGGCAGCAACGATTGGGCCGGTGCGTGGGCGGTCGACGCCAATGACCTGCCGCTTTATCCCGTGGTGCCTGGGGGCGAGCGCCAGCGCGAAATGGCGTACCGCTTCGGCATCAACCTGGTGATGTACGCGCTGACCGGCAATTACAAATCCGACCAAGTGCACGTTCCCGCGATTCTGGAGCGGCTCGGCCAATGACCGCGGTGCACGGCATCGCCGGCTGGGGCCTGGCATTTGCGCCGATGCTGCCGCTGTGGACGATCGTCGTCTTCGCGGTGGCGGCGGCGTTGTTGCTTGCGCTGGGCTTGTGGCGCCGGGCGCGGGGCTTATGGTGGCGGGCCGCCGCTCTCGCCTTGCTGCTTTTGATCCTGGTCGATCCGTCGCTGGTGTGGGAACGGCGCGAGGCGCAAAAAGATGTCGCCATCGTCATCGTCGACGATTCGCCGAGTATGGATATCGGCAATCGTCATGCGCTGGCGGCCACGGCGTTGGCGCAATTGCAGCAGCAATTCAAGAGCGATCCTGACATCGCGGTGCGCGTGATTCACGCGGGCGCGCCCAATCCGGATCAGCCGCTCGCCGATCCCGGCACGCAGCTTTATCACGCCC
>JASHUX010000293.1 GCA_030039775.1 Alphaproteobacteria bacterium
TGCCGTCGCCGACATGACCAAACGCGACCGGGCGGATGCCGGGCAGCACGTCCCTTACGGCGTTAGTTGCGCGGGTGATGAAGGTCGCCACCTGGCTCACCGGCACCGAGACGTCGTGCTTGATGCCGCCGCCCTCGAATTTCTGCGCCTCGACTAGGCCCTCGCGGATGCGCCAGAACGCGCGCGCCTGCGCCGTCGATGACGCGACGGTGCCGTCGGCAATCAGTCCCGCTTCCATCGTCTCGGCGAGAAAGCCTTCGAGCGCCGCCCGCAGGCCGCTTTCCTCGCGGCTCGACGACACTTCCATCAACACGTACCACGGAAAAGATTTTCCCAACGGGTCGGTAATGCCGGCGACATGCTTGATGGCGATGTCGAGACCGACGCGCGGGATCAGCTCAAACGCCGTGAGCTGGTCGCCGCTTGCTTCGCGCGCGCGCGCGAACAGCGCCATTGCGTCGTCGATTTTGTTGAGGCCGAGGAACGCGGTCTCGATCTCGCGCGGCCGCGGAAACAGTTTCATCGTCGCGGCGGTGATGATGCCGAGTGTGCCTTCGGCGCCGATGAATAAATGTTTCAGCGCATAACCGGTATTGTCCTTGCGTAAGCCGCGCAGCCCGTTCCACACCTGCCCGTCCGGCAGCACCACTTCGAGACCGAGGCACAGATCGCGCGTGTTGCCGTAGCGCAGCACCGCGATGCCGCCGGCATTGGTCGAAAGATTGCCGCCGATCTGGCACGAACCTTGAGCGCCGAGGCTCAATGGAAACAGCCGGTCGGCGGCCCCCGCCGCCTTTTGCAAGTCGGCAAGGACGCAGCCCGCCTCGACGGTAATGGTGAAATCGACCGGGTCGATGTGGCGCACGCGGTTCATGCGGCCCAATGCCACCACGACGGAATGACCGTTCTCGTTCGGCACGCCGCCGCCACATAAGCCCGTGTTGCCGCCCTGCGGTACGACCGGCACATGCGCCGCGGCACACGCTGTGACGATCGCCGCGACTTCCTCGGTCGAGCCCGGGCGCAGGACGATCGGCGTGGCGCCGTGATAAAGCCCCCGCTGCTCCACGAGGTAGGGCGCGATATCGGCCGGATCGTCGATATAGCCGCGCGGGCCGACGATCTGTTTCAGGCGGTTGATAATGTCGGCCGACGAACCGTCCACGACCGTGTCTCCTCACGCTCCTTTTACAGCCGTCGCGCCGCGCCGCAAGCGATCGTTGATGGCGACGCCGAGTCCGCGCTCGGGAATAGGACTGACCGCAATTCCAATATGGGGCGCGCAGTCGAGCTTGCGTAGATAGGCGAAAAGATTTGCCGCGGCTTCCGTCAAATCGCCGCGCGGCGACAGGTTGAGCGTTGCGCCTGCGGCGTCCGGCCCGAAGCCGAGCCACGCTTCGCCGGGTTGCGCGCTCGTTGCGCAGAGCCGCAGAGGCCGGGCGGGGGCGTAGTGCCGCGCCATCATGCCGGGGCTCCGTGCCGTTCCGCCGCCCGGGGCCGACAACGGCCCGACAATCGCCGTCAGCTGTTCGGCGGTGATCGCGCCGGGCCGCAGCACCGCAGGTGCGCCGGTTAGGTCCAGCACGGTCGATTCAAGGCCGACGCTGCACGGTCCGCCGTCGAGCACCGCGACGATGCGGCCATCGAGTTCCGCGATGACGTGGTCCGCACCGGTCGGGCTGACATGGCCGGAGCGGTTGGCGCTTGGTGCAGCGATCGGCCGCGCGACGGCGCGGAGCAATTCTTGCGCGATCGGATGCGCCGGCACGCGGATCGCAAGACTGTCGAGACCGGCGCCGGCCAGCAGGGATACCCGGCAATCCACACGCCGCGGTAAGACCAGCGTCAACGGACCGGGCCAGAATTTTGCCGCGAGCGCCTCGGCGCGCGCATTGAACGTGACCAGAGGGCGCGCGGCGCCGGCATTAGGCACGTGTACGATCAGCGGATTGAATTTGGGCCGGTCCTTTGCGGCGAAGATCGCCGCCACCGCCCGGTCGTTCGTGGCGTCGCCGCCGAGCCCGTACACGGTTTCGGTCGGAAACGCGACCAATTCGCCGGCACGGAGCAATTCCGCGGCGTGGCCGATTTCGGAGGGTTTCAAGATTTCCGTCATGTTCATACCGTCATGCCCCGGCTTGGCCGGGGCATCCATGACTTTTTCGTTTCAGGGGTAAAGGAATTTGTAGATGGCCCGCCTGAAACGGGCCGCGACGAAGAGAAATTAAAGTGTTCGCCCCTTGGCGATGAAGCCGGTGTTCTTGAATCCCGGCTTGCCGTAGGCGAGGCGCGCGCCGTCGAGCGTTTCAACGCTGCCGCCCGCCGCTTCGAGGATCGCCTGGCCGGCGGCGGTGTCCCATTCCATGGTCGGGCCGAAGCGCGGATAGATATCCGCCTCGCCCGCCGCGAGCTTGCAAAATTTGATGGCGCTGCCGGACACGATACGTGTCGCGCCGGACAGCTTTGCCGCGAACTCGGCGATGCGCGGCGAATTTTCGTGGCTGCGGCTATGAACGATGACCGGGCCATGCTCCGGCACGCGCCGTGCCGCGACCGGCGCGAACCCGCCCGCGACGCGCCGCTTGGCCGTGCCCGGTCCCGCCGCGGCGTAGAGCAGATCGATGGCCGGCGCATAGACCACGCCGAGCACGGGCGCACCATCTTCGATCAGGCCGATATTCACGGTGAACTCGCCGTTGCGGGCGACGAACTCCTTGGTGCCGTCCAGCGGGTCGACCGCCCAGAAGCGCGCCGGCGCTGCGCCTGTCCCTTCGGCCGTTTCCCGTTCTTCCGATATAGCGGCGATGTCCGGGGCTTCGCGCCGGAGCATCGCCAGG
>JASHUX010000040.1 GCA_030039775.1 Alphaproteobacteria bacterium
GGGGCAGGCCGGTCATGTCCTCTGTTAAGGAGAGATCATGAGTCGGCCGACTGTGTCTCGCCTTTATTTCCGATATTGCGTGCGGGCGTTGGTCGCGAAGGGATTGGGCCCGACCGTGGCCTTGATCTCCATCTGCCGGTGGCGCTCGACATTGGGCTTGGACGAGCCGCCGCCTTCCTCGCCCCAAATCAGCGTGACCTTGGTGCCGGGCTCGCCGAGCTCGGTGTCGATCATGGCCAGCGACAACAGCGCGCGTTCGTTGGTGCTATAGCCGGCAAAGGTCGAGATGCCGACCGTCTTGCCGTCGCTGACGATCTTGTCGTAGGGCAGCACGGCATAGACCAGCGACGGCCATTCCATGAACTTGCCGGGAAGCTGGTCTTTTTGGAACAGGCTCTCGACGACGCGCGCGACGTCGGCGCCGTCCCACACCAGCGTGATCTTTTTGCGCCGCGCGTTGCCCGCGGCGATTTTTTCGAGCGCCGCGCGGCCGATGAAATCGTGATCGAACTTGACGCTGCCGGCATAGCCGAGATCGTACGGCGTCAGGTAATAGTCCTCGATATTGTCGGAATAGAAACTGCCGCCGAGCGAGGCCGTCGCCTCATAACTGTCGGCCCCGAGCCATTGGCGATACGCCTTCATCTCGGCGCCGCCGGTGTAGATCGCGGGCAGCGGCGACGGAATCCAGCCCGATTCCAGCGCGTTGGTCGAATAGGCGCGCGCGCCGCATTGCTTCAAGCCGAATTCCTTGCCGGCCTCGACCACCGCGGCGCGGACTTCTTCTTGCTGCGCGTAAGGGCCCCAAAATTCCAAGCCCGGCTCGCCCGCCATGCCGTGGCGCAGCGTCTTCACCTTGCGGCCGGCGAGGTTCATCTCGCCGATGCCGAAGAACTTCGACGGCGGCAGCGGCCCGCCATTGAGCTTCTCCAGGATCTTCATCCCGTTGGGGCCTTGCACCTGATAGCGATACTTGCGGCGCAGGATCAGGCCGCGATCGGCGCTGCGTTCGTCGCGCTCGAAGCCGACGTTGAGGCCGCTGGTCTCGCACTGATACTGCACCCAGTTCGTCACCGACGGACGGCCGACCAGGGTCGCGCGCTGCTCCTTCGGGTCGTAGAACAGAATGACGTCGCCGATGACATGGCCCGACGCGGTGCACGGAAAGAACTGCTTGGCGCGGCTGCCGTCGTAATTGGCGAAACTGTTGGCGCCGAGATGCGACAGGAGCTTGATCGTGTCCGGCCCGATCACGTCGATCTCGCTCATGTGATGGGTCTGGTCGAACAGCACCGCGGTTTCGCGCCACGCGCGTTGCTCGTCGCGCCAGTTGGTGTATTCGGCCTTCACCGGATAGGGCCAAGCGCCCTGCTGCGAATTGCGCAGGAGCTTAACGGCGCTGCCCGCGCCTTGAATTGCGTCTTCCAAGCTGCGACGGCTCATAGTGCCTCTGTTCCTTCTTCGCGAAAGCCGGCGCGATCATAGATTCGGCGCAACGGCATAGATTTGGCGTGAGGGCATAGATTTGCCGCATTAACCGGCCGGGGGTCAATGCTTCGATTCCGCGCGGCACCGGGCGAGCCTAGTCAAAATGCGGCGTGGGCTCCGGCCGTGTGCCGCGCACCAGCCGGCCCGGCCGAACGCCGGTAGCCTCGCCGTGGCGACGCGTCACCGCGCCGGACACGACGGTCGCGTCGTAACCGTCGATCCGCTGCATCAAGCGGCGGCCGCCCTTCGGCAGATCGTGATGGATTTCGGGCGGATGGAGGCGCAGGCGGTCGTAATCGATGACGTTGATATCGGCCTTGTACCCGGGCGCAATGACGCCGCGGTCGCGCAGCCCGACCGACAGCGCCGTCTTGCGCGCTTGCGCCGCGACGACGAACGGAATTGACAGGCGCGCGCCGCGCGTGCGGTCGCGCGTCCAATGCGTCAAGAGATAGGTCGGATAGCTAGCGTCGCAGATGATGCCGCAATGGGCGCCGCCGTCGCTCAGCCCCGGCACGGCGTGCGGGTCGCGCAGCATCTCGTAGGTCGGATCGAGGCTGCCCTCGGCATAGTTGAACAAGGGCACGTACAGCATGCCCTTGCCGCCATTCTCGAGCATCGCGTCGTAGGCCAGCGCCGCCGCCGTCATGCCCTCGCGCCGCGCCCGCGCGCCCAGCGTGTTCTCCGGCGGTTGCTCGTAGTCCGGCGGATCGCCCAGCCGGTACATGCGATCGTAATTGGGTTGGAACACGGTGGTGTCGATCGCCACCGGCTGCTCCGACAGGAGCGCCGCGCGGACGGCCGGATCGCGCATGCGCGCGACGCGCTCCGGTAATGGCATGTGCGCCATGGCGCGATAGCTCGGCAGCGAAATGAACGGGTTTCGCGTGGTCTCTAGGCCGACCATCATGCCGATAGGCCGCGCCGCGATCTGCGCGGTGATCGATAGGCCGCGCGCGGATGCCTGGCCGATCGTGTCCAACGTTCGCCGCCAGCGCCGCGGATCGCGATAGACCTGCGTGATCGAGAAACTCAAGGGGCAAGCGGTTGCTGCGCCGACGCGTAGCATCATCGCCAAATCCTCTTCGACCGTGCTTTGGTCGAGCACGAATTGCAGCACCCCGCCCTCGGCGCGGCGCATGCCGGCGGCGATCGCGGTCAGTTCGTCCTCGCCGGCCGTCAGCGTCGGCGTGTAGTCGCCTGTGCTGGTGCGGTGATTGAGCGTGCGCGAGGTGGAAAATCCGAGCGCCCCTGCCCGGATCGCGTCGCCGGCGATGGCCGCCATCGCCCTGCTGTCGTCCGGCGTCGCGGGTTCGCGCCGCGCGCCGCGCTCCCCCATCACATAGACGCGCACCGCGGCGTGCGGAAGCTGCGCGCCGATATCGACGTCGAAGACGCGCGCCGACAGCCAATCGAGATAATCCGGGAAACTTTCCCATGCCCATGGCAGGCCCGCGCTCAACACCGGCTCGGGAATATCCTCGACGCCCTCCATCAACTGGATCAAGCGCTCGTGATCGCTCGGACGGCACGGCGCGAAGCCGACGCCGCAATTGCCCATCACCACGGTGGTCACGCCGTTTTGCGACGACGGCGTCAGCTCGTGGCTCCACGTCGCCTGGCCGTCGTAATGCGTGTGAATGTCGACGAAGCCGGGCACCACCAGCTTGCCGCGCGCGTCGATTTCGTCCGCACCGGCGGCGGAAACCGTGCCGACTGCGACAATGCGGTCGCCGACAACGGCGATGTCGGCGTCGAAAAGCGCGCGGCCCGTGCCGTCGGCGATCGTCCCGCCGCGAATGACCAGGTTTGTTTGCTCAGCCAATGACCGCTCCCGCTTGCGTCGTCGGTCCCGGCTTCCAGTATAGGCGCTTCAATCGGGCGCGCCACCACCGCCCCACCGGTCGACCGACGCCGGCACGGCGAGCCATACCCAGGCCAGATTGGCCAGCAGCGCGCCGGCGGTGACGATGAACACCCACCGCAGGCCGAGGCTGGCGGCGACGGCGCCGCCCGTCACCGGGCCGAGTGAGTTGCCGAGAAACGTGGCGGTCGCGGTCAGACCATAGATCAAGCCG
>JASHUX010000294.1 GCA_030039775.1 Alphaproteobacteria bacterium
CCCAGGCGCAGCATAGCCTGCGCGAGATGGCGGACGTGCTCAAGGCGGACGGCGTGGAGGTGGAATACGCGATCCATCCGGTGGCCGGCCGAATGCCGGGGCACATGAACGTGCTGCTGGCCGAGGCGAACGTTCCGTACGACGAGGTGTTCGCGCTCGAGGAGATCAACAACGAGTTCGCGACCGCCGATGTCGCCTACGTGATCGGCGCCAACGACGTGACCAATCCCGCCGCCAAGACCGACCCCAAATCGCCGATCTACGGCATGCCGATCCTCGAGGTCGAGAAGGCCAAGACCGTGCTGTTCGTGAAGCGCTCAATGGCGTCGGGTTATGCCGGCGTCGAGAACGAGTTGTTCTTCCGCGACAACACCATGATGCTATTCGGCGACGCCAAGAAAATGTGCGAGCAAATCGTCAAGGCGTCGGCGTAGCTCACCCTTTCAACTGCTTCACCAGCCCGTAAAAGTCGACCGCGCCCCAGTGCTCGGCGAAATATTTGCCGCGCACGCGCAAAATGTCGGTCGAGTTCCACGCCACTTTTTTGCCGGTCGCTGGAATGCCGAGATACTCGCCCTGATGGGTGCCGCGCCAGATCAGGTTGGCGGCGATCAGGTCGCCATAGCCGGTGCGGATGTCGGTCTCGAGCGTGACGTCGGGAAATGCCTTGAAGCGCGCGGCGAAGTAATTCTTCGCCTGCTCGCGGCCCATCGTGTTCGCTTTGTTGCCGCCCATCTGCACCAGGGTCTGATGATTGACATAGCCGTCGGTGGCATAGACCTGATCCAGGATCGAGACGTCGTGCTTGTTGATCGCCTCGATCAGCAGGTCGAGCAGATGGTTGGCCTGGCGGTACAGATTGCGTCGCCGCTGCGCCGACGCCGGCGTCGCACCGGCGGCCAATAGCGCCGCGGCGGCCCCGCCCAGCGACACGGTTCGCAACGCATCCCGACGATTCATCCTTGTTCTCCCTCGATTTTCCGGCGCGGCGCCGGGTCTTGATTGACCGCGGCAACGTACCATATTTGCCCTAGCGGTAGTGCCGTCACGGCATCGCCGGCGGATCGAGCGGGTGCCGGATGGGCCCGCGTCCGGGAACTCGCTCGAAAGAGGAGATCCGATGTCCCGCCTGTCGTTGTTCAATTCGCCCCTGCTTCTCGGCTTCGACCAGTTCGAGCGTGCGCTCGACCGGGTGAGCAAGGCCGCGTCCGACGGATACCCGCCCTACAATGTCGAGCAGACCGGCGAGAACGCGCTGCGCATCACGCTTGCGGTCGCCGGTTTCGGCGGCGACGATTTGTCGGTGCAGGTCGAGGACCGGCAGCTCGTGGTCCGCGGCAAGCAGACCGAGGAGCACGATCGGGTCTATCTCCATCGCGGCATCGCCGCGCGGCAGTTCCAGCGTTCGTTCGTCCTCGCCGACGGCATCGAAGTGTCCGGCGCCGCGCTCGACAACGGCCTGTTGCACATCGATCTGATCCGGCACGTTCCCGAGGGACACGTGCAAACTATCGCGATTTCGACGCCTCGCTCGCGGCCGCAAACGATCAATGCGACGACCGCCGAGGTGAACGGGAAGCCGCCGACGGCTGCCCAGAAAGGATGACGCCATGACCGCGACCGAAAAATGGAAACAATTGCCGACGCCGGAATTCACCGCGCTGGGCATGCAGCACCTGGCCTATATCAAGCCGGTCACCGTCAACGACCACCTCGCGTTCGCGATCCATGCCGCCGACGGCACGCCGATGGCGGTGATGGACGACCGCGCCGTCGCCGAGGCGGCGGTGCGTCAGCACGACCTAGAGCCGGTCAGTGTGCACTGAGAAAGTGGTCAGTTTTCGGAAAACAGCGAGTGATCGCTGATAGCTATTTCCCCGGCGGCGGCGCTATGTCGTTGCCGGGCGGGCCAAAAAATTAACTACATCATCTAGTTATATTAGGTTCCCGGAACGTCCAGGGGGCGACTCGGCGAATCGGTCCAGATATGGTAGCGGCGGTTAACGCCGCCGGTTAAGCGGCGTGGCTCGTCGCGTGATCGGTGAGGAGGGCGTAAAGCGCCTCGGCCCGGTCGGTGCCACGAAGCTTGTCGCAAACGACCCGATCCCGAAACAGGCGAGAGACTCGGGCCAGCGCTTTCAAATGGTCGGCCCCGGCGCCTTCCGGGGCCAACAGGACGAAAATCAGGTCGACCGGCTGGTCGTCGATCGCCTCGAAATCGATCGGTTTGTCGAGGCGCGCGAACACCCCGCATAGCCGTTCGAGGCGCGGCAGCTTGCCGTGCGGCACCGCCGTCCCCATGCCGATCCCGGTCGAGCCGAGCCGTTCGCGCTCCCACAGCACCTCAAAAATCTGGCGCTCGTCGCCCTTGATCAGCGTCGCGGCCCGGCGGGCCAATTCCTGGAGCGCCTGGCGCTTGTTGGAGACGCGCATATTGGCGATCACGCTCGCGGGCGTGATGAGATCGTCGATCTCCATCAGATTGACTTTGTGTCCTCGGACCCCGGGATCTTGCCCGGCCTATGCCGGCTCCGCCCACGCTTTTTGGGCGCGCCATCCTTGTAGAGCGGATAGGGCCTGTCAAGCGCAGTCCGAACGCCAAATTGCGTTAACATGCGCGGAATTTCCGGTGATCAGGCGAACAGCGCGGTGCCGCGACGGCGCTGCACCGACGAGGGGATATGCATCGCCTCCCGATACTTGGCGACGGTGCGGCGGGCGATGGCGATGCCCTCGCCATGCAGTAACTCGACAATTCGGTCGTCGGACA
The DNA here is from genome assembly GCA_030039775.1 of Alphaproteobacteria bacterium. Lineage (GTDB taxonomy): Bacteria > Pseudomonadota > Alphaproteobacteria > ATCC43930 > CGMCC-115725 > JAATGI01. Next base: position 2,771 of record JASHUX010000294.1, read on the forward strand.
GGATTGCGTCGCTTTCGCCATCGATCAGTGCCTTGATACGGAAACGCACGGCCTCGGCGGATAGCGCCATGCCGCCGGTGGTCGATGCGACCGACGCGGTGAAAAAATATTTTAGCTCGAAGATGCCGCGCGGCGTCGCGATGTATTTGTTGGCGGTGACGCGGCTGACGGTGCTTTCGTGCATGCCGATCTCGGCCGCGATGTCGCGCAAGACTAGCGGCTTCAGATACTGCACGCCATGGCGGAAGAACCCGTCCTGCTGCCGCACGATTTCGCGCGCCACTTTGAGGATCGTAGCGGCACGCTGATCGAGCGCCTTTACCAGCCAATTCGCTTGTTGCAGCCGTTCCGCAATGTACTCGCGTTCGGTCTTGACCCTTGTCGCGCCGCTGACCTCGGCATAGTAGCGGCGATTGACCAGGACGCGCGGCAGCGTCTCGCTATTGAGCTCGACCGCCCAAGTGCCGTTGGGCAACGCGCGCAGCGTCACGTCGGGCACGACCGGGCTTGCCAGTACCGGGTCGAAGGCGAGGCCGGGCTTGGGATCGAGCGTCTTCAGCTCCGCTACCATCTCGGCCAGGTCGGTGGCGTCGACGCCGCAGAGCTTCACCAGCGCGGCGCCGTCGCGCGCCGCGAGGAGCGGCAGATTATCGAGAAGCGCCTGCATCGCCGGATCGAGCCGGTTCCGGTCCCTGAGCTGAAGCGCCAGACACTCTTTCAAGGTTCGGGCGCAAATCCCCGGCGGATCGAATTGTTGCACCCGTTCCAACACCGGCAGAATCCGCGCCACCGGACAGGCAAGCCGCACCGCCAGCTCGTCGAGGCTGCCGGCGATGTATCCGGCCTCGTCCACCATTTCGATCAGCTCGGCGCCGACGATCCGGTCGGCCGGGTCGGCGATGTCGACCGCGAGCTGTTCCAGTAGATGTTCGCGCAACGTCGTTGGCCGGCTCAGCGTCTGCTCGAGGCCGGGCAGATCCTCCGTCTGGCGGGGACGCATCTTGGCCGATTGCCACGCCGCCGGATCGCCGCCGAAATCGAGCCGGCCGTCGCCCTCGGCGCCCGCCGTCGTGACCGCCAATTCGGCATCGTCGCCGATTTCTTCGGCAGGGGCCGGCGCCTCGCCGCCCTCCTCCGAGCGCTCGTCACGTTCCAAGAGCGGATTGATTTCGAGTTCGCTTTCGACGAACTGCGCAAGTTCAAGATTGGAAAACTGCAACAGCTTGATCGCTTGCTGCAGCTGGGGCGTCATTACCAGCGCCTGCGTTTGCCGCAGGTCGAGCCTCAGACCAAAAGCCATGGTCCGGTTTTATGATGCTGCAGTGCAAAATACAAGCCCAATTAATGCAAAAAGCGGGCCAGTTTTGCTAAGTTTGAGCAAAAAATCGGTTAACCGGACGCGGCAGGCCCAGATTTTCTCTTAACGTTTTTCCCTCGTAGTCGCGGCGGAAGATGCCGCGCCGTTGCAATTCCGGGACCACTTTGTCGACGAACTCATCGAGCCCGCCCGGCACGTGCGAGAACAGCATGTTGAATCCGTCCGAACCTTCCTCGTCGAGCCATTGCTCCATT
>JASHUX010000295.1 GCA_030039775.1 Alphaproteobacteria bacterium
CGCTACGACAATCAGTATCACTTCGCGTTCGAGTTCAAGAACGGCAAGATCGCTCACTTGAAGGAATATATGGACACCGCGGCGGCGCAAAAGACCTGGGAAGCGCTGGGCCAGGTGCCGCCGGAACGCGACTGGAAATGAGTTTTCAGTCGCCGGTCATCAGTTTTCAGTTCTGACAACTGTTAACTGAGAACTAACCGGCGACCCCGCCGCCATCGACCGCGACGATGACACCCGTCATGTAGGACGCGGCGTCCGACGCCAGAAACAGGATCGTGCGCGCGATTTCCTCGGGCTGTGAAATACGGCCCATCGGCGTGCTTTCGGCGATGGCCGGAATCGGCACATGGTCGTCGACCATGCGATGCAGGAGTCCCGTCTCGACCGCGCCGGGCGCCACCGCATTGATGCGGATGTTATGGCGCGCGTTCTCGAGCGCCGCCGCCTTGGTCATACCGGCGACGCCGTGCTTCGAGGCGGTGTAGATCGCGATATTGGCGATGGCCTTGAGACCGGCGTTCGACGACATGTTGACGATGGCGCCGCCACCATGGGCCCGCATATGCGGAATCTCGTGCTTCAGCCCGAGAAACATGCCGCGCAGATTGACCGCGATGATGTTGTCGAACTCGGCGGCGCTCATGTCTTGCAACGGCGCAAAACGGCCCTCGGTACCCGCGTTGTTGACGAAGACGTGGATGCGCTTCCAGCGCGTGACGGTTTCGGCGATCAGCTTCTGGATTTGTGCCTCGTGACGCACGTCGGTTTCGAGAAACAGCGCCTCACGGCCGCGCTTCTTGATTTCGGCCTCGACCGCGCGGCCGTCGGCTTCGCCGAGGCCACCGATCGCCACATTGGCACCGGCCTCGGCGAAGGCGATCGCGGTGGCGCGGCCGATGCCCGTTGTCGCGCCGATCACCAAGACATTGCAGCCTTTGAAATCCGTCGGCGTTGTCATATTGGCCTCTCTGTCGCCGTGTGCGCGCGCAGATTATAGTCTCGCGCAAATTTTCATAGGGAGCGCTTGATGCCGACCAATCGCCAGATCCTGTTGAAGAGCCGACCGACCGCCGCGCCCAGCGCCGAGAATTTCGAGCTGGCGCGCGCCGAAGCCCCGGAGCCGAAAGACGGCGAGGTGCTGCTGCGGACGCTGTTTCTGTCGCTCGATCCCTACATGCGCGGCCGGATGAATGCCGGGCCGTCCTATGCGGCGCCGGCCGAGATCGGCAAGCCGATGGTGGGCCGCACCGTCGCCGAGGTCGTGACCTCGCGGAATCCGAATTTCGCCAATGGCGCGATCGTGCAAAGCGACAATGGCTGGCAGGACTATGCGGTATCGAACGGCGCCGGCGTCAATAAGCTCGACACGAACGTGGTGAAGCCGATTTCGCTGGCGCTGGGCTTGCTCGGCATGCCGGGCATGACCGCATATGCCGGATTGACCGAGATCGGCCAACCGAAGGCGGGCGAGACGGTGGTGGTATCCGCGGCTTCGGGCGCGGTCGGCTCGGTCGTCGGCCAGCTCGCCAAGATCAAAGGCTGCCGGGCGGTGGGCGTTGCCGGCGGATCCGCGAAATGCAAATTCGTGGTCGAGACGTTGGGGTTCGACGCGTGCATCGATCATCGCGCCGATAATTTGCGCGAGCAGCTTGCCGCCGCCTGCCCCAAGGGCGTCGACGTCTATTTCGAGAATGTCGGCGGCGCGACGCAGCGCGCGGTCTGGCCGCTCTTGAACAATTTCGCCCGCGTACCGGTGTGCGGCATGATCGCCTCGTACAACGACCCGAACCCGCAAACCGGACCCGATCTCCGTTCCGTGCTGACCAAGCGCATGACGGTACGCGGCTTCATCGTCAGCGACCTCGCGCCGAAATACCCGCAAGCGCATCGCGAGCTCGCCGGCTGGTACCATGACGGTAAGATCAAGTACCGCGAGGACGTCGTGGACGGGCTGGAGCGCGCCCCCGAGGCGTTCCTTGGCCTGCTGCAAGGCAAAAATTTCGGCAAACTGGTGGTCAAAGTCGCGTAATTGCACGGGAAACCGGGCAAATCTTTCATCATCGTTAACGGGTTAGCCGCCAGAGTGGCGCGCAATGACCGCTCTGGTTCAGGAACGGGCCGCACACGCTGCCGTGCCTTATTTGTCGCGCGACCACATGGCCGCGTGCGCGGGCGCGGTCCCGAGTCTCGACGGATTGCGCGCCGTGTCGATCATCCTGGTGCTGTTGGCGCATTTGGTCAGCGACCGCTGGTTTCCCGGCGGGTTTCGGCGTCCTGACCTTTTTCGTCATCAGCGGGTTCCTGATCGCACGGCTGTTGTTCGCGGAATACAAGTCGAGCGACACGATATCGCTCGCGGGTTCTATATCCGCCGCGTGATCCGGCTTTATCCGGCGGTGCTCGCCTACACCGTCATCGTGTCGGCCATTATCCTCGTCGCGGCTCCGAATCGATTCGATTGGCCCGAGCCGGTCTCGGCGCTGTTCTATTTCGCCAACTATCTCTTCGTTCACTACAACGTCGATCAAGTCCCGGTGATGATGCCCTTCACCTCGTTCTGGTCGCTGTCGATCGAAGAGCAGTTCTACATTTTCTTTCCGGCGCTGCTGTTGTTGTTGCGCGCGCGGCCGGCATCGGTCGTGGCGTTGGCGCTGGTCGCCTGCGCGGTGCCCTTGGCGCTCCGACTGCTCGCCGCAATCCAGCATCCCGAGCTCCTCGACACAGAATATTTCTACCTGCGCACCGAGCTGCGGATCGATTCGATCGCGTTCGGCGTATTGGTGGCGGCGCTATGCGAATTGCCGCGGGGGCGCGCTTTGATCCAGTGGCTGATCCGACCGGTACCGGTCCTGGTCACGGCCGTTATCCTGATCGGCAGCTTCGCGTGGCGCGATGCGTTCTTCCGTGAGACTGTGCGCTATTCAGTGCTGGCCATAGCCATCGCGATCGGCCTTTGTGCCGTGGTGTTCAGCGGCCGCTACGCGCCCGCGAATTTCATTCTCAATTCTCCGATGATGATGTGGATCGGTAGGCTCAGCTATTCGCTTTATGTCTGGCATCTTGCAACGAGCGAGGCGATCGAGCAGTGGCTCGCGGGGCGGCCGCATCTACTGGTCGCGCCGGCGGCCTTGGCCGCGTGTCTCGTCATGGCGACGCTGTCTTACTACGGACTGGAACGGCCGCTGATCGGCCTGCGTCGACGGTTCGGATCGCGAACGGTTTTTTCTTAGTCCCTCAGACGCCAGGCGCCGCGCGTCCGCGCCGCTTGGCTTCGCGCCTAGCGGCGCGCGCTCGCACTTGCTCGCGATCCTTCGGGCGGAAAATCGGGTGCGAACCTAGGCCGCGGCGTAGATCGCGGCCTTTTTCACCTCCGGACCGACATACTCCTCGTATTTCTTGAAGTTGGTTTCGAAGCGCTTGGTGAGGTCGCGGGCGGTCTTGTCGTAGGCGCTCTTGTCCGACCAGGTGTTGCGCGCCGTCAGTACGTCGGCCGGTACTTCAGGGCAGCTTTCCGGAACGAGCAGGCCAAAGAACGGCTCCTTCCGCACCGGCACGTCCTTGAGCTTGCCCGACAGGGCCGCCCGCACCAAGGCGCGGGAATACGCGATCTTCATGCGGCTGCCGACGCCATAAGCGCCGCCCGACCAGCCGGTGTTCACGAGCCAGCACGCGGCGCCGGTCTTTTCGATTCGATCGCCGAGCATCTTGGCGTAAACCGACGGATGCCGCGGCATAAACGGCGCGCCGAAGCAGGTCGAGAACGTCGCCTTGGGCTCGGTGACGCCGACCTCCGTGCCCGCGACTTGCGCGGTGTAACCCGACAGGAAATGATACATCGCCTGCTCCGGCGACATGCGTGCGATCGGCGGCAGCACGCCGAACGCGTCGGCCGTCAGCATGATGACGTTTTCCGGGTGCGGCGCCACGCCGTTGGGATCGGCGTTGGGAATAAATTCGATCGGGTAGCAGGCGCGCGTGTTTTCGGTGAGGCTGTCGTCGGCGAGATCGGGCACACGGGTCAGCGGATCGAGCACGACGTTTTCCAAAACCGTACCGAAGCGGTGCGTCGCCGCGTAAATTTCCGGCTCATGCGCGGCGGATAGATTGATCGCCTTGGCGTAGCATCCGCCCTCGAAATTGAAGAGGCCACGATCGCTCCAGCCATGCTCGTCGTCGCCGATCAAAGTGCGCGAGCCGTCGGCGGACAAGGTGGTCTTGCCGGTGCCGCTGAGGCCGAAAAACACGGCGCTGTCGCCGCGGTCGCCGACATTGACCGAGCAATGCATCGGCAACACGCCCTTCGCCGGCAGCATGAAATTCAAATAGCCGAACACGCATTTCTTGATTTCGCCCGCATATTCGGTGCCGCCGATCAGGACGAGGCGCCGGCCGAAATTGACCAGGATAAACGTGTCGGACGCGGTGCCGTCCGCGAGCGCGTCGCCGAAAAACTTGGGCGCATGAAGGATTGTGAAGTCAGGAACGAAATCGACAAGCTCCGTCACTTTAGGGCGGATGAACATGTTACGCACGAAGAGCGAATGCCAGGCGCTGTCGGTGACGACGCGCACTTTGAGGCGATAGGCTGGGTCGGCGCCGCCGTGCAAATCCTGGACGAACAACTCCTTGCCTTGGAAATACGCGCGCACACGCTCGAGCATGCGGTCGAACACCGTTTCGGAAATCGGTTTGTTGAAACCGCCCCACCAGATGTCGTCTTTGCTCGACGGTTCCTCGACGAAATATTTGTCGCGCGGCGTGCGGCCCGTGAACTTGCCGGTGCGAGCGACGAACGCGCCGCCGGCCGCGACCTCGCCCTCGCCGCGGCGAATGGCATGCTCGTAGAGGAAGGGCGCCGTCAAATTCCAGTATTGCGCGGCGGCGTGGCGGACGCCCGCTTGATCGAGTCCGTAATCGCTAGCCGTGCCCGTGACGGCGGAGCTTGCGTTCGTCAAGGCGTTCCCTTTCTGCGAACTTTGTTACTCAACTCCCCAATCGGACTTTTTGTGCGGCGTCCTTGGCTTCTGGATTGACCCTGACCGTCTCTCGAAGTCAAGAGGAGCAAGGGTCAATTGCTTAATTCTGAAGCGAGAATAACGCGGCCGCCTCTATCCAGGCAATGCGACCGAATCCCGCGACCAGGTGAGCGCGTGACGGCACGAGGCGATAAAGCCGGAAGTCGCGCATCTGTGCCCACGCCGCAGCTGCCGGATGCCGCGCCCCGTAGCGAGTCAGCGCCGCCGGCTCCGGTGCAGGCTCGATCTGGCCCATTAACGTCAGGCGCGGCCCCGCGAGCGGATCCGGTGCGCCTTCCGTTCCGTCGAACAGCAACGAGGCACGGGTATCACGCGCGCTGTTCTTGGTGTGTTCGGCCAAATCGGAAAGCAGCAACAACGGTCCCTGTCGGTCGGGTGCCGCAAGTGTAAGCGAAACATAGGGCGCCCCTCTATTTAAGGTAGCAAGAGCTGCTCGATCTCGCTCGAGAAGCCGCCGCGCGATCTCAATATTCTCGTCAGAGACGCTCACGGGGCGGATGCGCTATGAATGAGTTGACGGTGATCCATCGTCATGGTCGGATTCGCCACAATTTGGCACAGACGCCGCTTTTGATGGGAACGGCCCTAGTTTCAGCGGGTTCCGAATACTATAGCGGCTAGTGATGACCGGCCGAAGGGCAAAGGGAGCTAGGCTTGGCCAATTCGATCGCAATAGTGGACGACGACCGTAACATCCTGACCTCGGTGGCGATGGCGCTGGAGGCCGAGGGGTTTCAGGTCCGCGCTTATTCGGATGGCGCGGAGGCATTAAAGAGCCTGACGCAGCGCCCCGCCGATCTCGCCATTCTCGACATCAAGATGCCGCGCATGGACGGCATGGAGCTGTTGTCCCAGCTCCGCAAGCAAAGCGCGATGCCCGTGATTTTCTTAACGTCGAAAGACGACGAGGTGGACGAGGTTCTCGGGCTGCGCATGGGGGCCGATGACTATATCCGAAAGCCGTTCTCGCAGCGGCTTTTGGTGGAGCGCATCCGGGCGTTGCTGCGGCGCGGAGAGCTGCAGCACGAAAGCAGCGACGCCGAGCCGGTGATCCAGCGCGGCGACTTGACGCTGGACCCCAGCCGCCACCAATGTGGCTGGAAGGGCCAGAATGTCGATTTGACGGTCACCGAGTTTCTGATCCTCAAATCGCTGGCGCTGCGGCCGGGACACGTGAAAAGCCGTGATCAATTGATGGACGGCGCCTATGGAGAGCATATTTACGTGGACGATCGCACCATCGACAGCCACATCAAGCGGCTGCGCAAGAAATTCAAGTTGATCGATTCGGATTTCGCGCAGATTGAAACCCTTTATGGTGTCGGATACCGCTACCGCGACGGATAACACCGCAGAACGAAGCTTCACCGAGGCAGCGGACGAGGCCGTAGACGTCCGCGAGATTCCACGCCGCCCGTCCGGCGTGTCGCCCCTGACAAAGCGGATTCTGGGTGTCAACATCATCGCCTTGGTGGTGCTTGGCGTCGCGCTGTTCCAGCTGGGCGGCTATCAACGAAGCTTGGTCGACACGGAACTGGCGGCGCTGAAGACGCGCGCGCAGCTGTTCGCCGCCGCGATCGGCGAGGGCGCCGTCACCGAGGGGCCGGGCGGCAACGAAGAGCTGTCGGCGGAGCTTGCGGGCCAAATGACGCGGCGGCTAGTGGAGCCGACCAAGCGCCGGGCGCGACTTTTCGATACCGACGGCCGGATGCTTACCGACACGGCGACCTTGTCCGGATCGGGCAACGTCCAGGTCCGCGAGCTGCCGCCACCCGATCAAGCAGGGCTGGCGCAACACATCCTCAACCGCATCTATCGGTTCTTCACCCAACTCGTGCCCGACAGTTCCTACCAGGACGAAGCGGGATTTCCGATCGAGAGTCCGGGCGACTATCCCGAGGTCCGTATCGCGCTCGGCGGCGAGATCGGCGACGCGGTTAGGCGGCGCGCGGATGGTGGGCTGGTACTCTACGTCGCGGCACCGATTCAGCACTACCGCCAAGTTCTCGGCGCCCTGTTGCTGAGTTCGGAGGGCGGCGACGTCGAGCAGGCCGTGCGCAACGTCCGTTTCACGATTTTCGAGGCGTTCGCCATCGCCTTCGTTCTTACCGTGCTGCTGTCGCTGTACCTCGCGCAGACGATCGCATTACCGCTGCGCCGGCTCGCCGCCGCTGCCGAACGTATTCGTCGCGGGCACGGCCGACAGGTCACGTTGCCCGCCTATACCAAACGTCAAGACGAGATCGGCGACCTTGCCCGGGCGCTTCACGATATGACCGGCGCGTTGTGGCAGCGCATGGACGCGACCGAGCGCTTCGCCGCCGACGTCGCGCACGAGATCAAGAACCCGCTGAGTTCCGTCCGAAGCGCGATCGAAACCGCCGTCCGCGTCACCGATCCGGAGAAGCGTCAACAAATGCTGCTCATCGTCCTGGACGACATTGAGCGCTTGACTCGGCTCATCAACGATATTTCCGACGCCTCGCGGCTCGATGCCGAGCTCAGCCGCGACTCGATGGAAAGGGTATCGATCGGGCACGTGCTTGAAGCGATGGTCGAGGTTCATCACGCGACCAATATCGGAAAGCACGTGCCGCGGATCGAGTTGATCCGTTCGAGTCCGCGGAACACCGCCGCGGGCGACCTCGCTGTTTGGGGTCACGAAGACCGGCTGGTGCAGGTGTTCCGCAATATCATCGCCAACGCAGTCTCGTTCAGCCCGGCAAACAGCACCATCCGCATCATCGCGTCGCGCCAGTCGGGCTACATCGTGGTCAACATCGAGGACGAAGGCCCCGGTATTCCCTCAGGAAAGCTCGACGCGATTTTCGGCCGATTCTATTCCGAGCGGCCACAGGGTGAAAAATTCGGCACCCATTCCGGCCTCGGCCTATCGATCTCGAAGCAGATTGTCGAAAGCCATCACGGCACCATCCGCGCCGAAAATCGCACCGACCGGAGCGGCAAAATCCTGGGCGCGCGGTTCGTGATTCGGCTGCCTGCCGCGTAACACCCCTACCATTGACATTGCCCTTGTTGCGGCGCACCACAGCGCCCCATGATTCGTATTCACGGCACCGCCATCGTCATTGGGGGCGATGGCGTTCTGCTGCGTGGACCCTCAGGAAGCGGCAAATCGGATCTGGCGTTGCGCCTGATCGATGGCGGCGCCCGTCTCGTCGCCGACGATCAAACCGAATTGCGCGATATCGGCGGCGCGGCGCGGTTGTCGGCGGCGGCGACGATCGCCGGGCAAATGGAGATTCGCGGCATCGGTATTGCCTCCGTACCGTACCAAGCGTCGGCGCCGCTACGGCTCGTGGTCGACCTCGTCCAGCCCGAAACCATCGAGCGATTGCCCGGACCTCGGTCGTGTCGATTTTTCGGCTATGATATTCCGTTGATCGCCCTGGCACCGTTCGAAGCCTCCGCTCCCGCCAAGCTGCGCGCGGCCCTTGCCGCGTCGGTTCGTCCCATCGCCGATGCCGCCGACCGCTGAGCCGGAATCGCAGCGAGCGCCCTCGCGGCTGGTGATCGTGACCGGATTGTCGGGCGCCGGACGGTCCACGGCGCTCAAGGCGCTCGAAGATTTGGGCTACGACACGGCCGACAATCTGCCGCTGTCGTTGTTGCCGGCGCTCCTCGGTTCCTTGCCGATGGGACGACCGCTTGCGCTCGGCGTCTCCGTGGCGAGTCGCGGCGAGCCGGTCGAGGCGGCGATCGCGGCCCTCGACGGGCTTGCACCGGGGACCGAGCGACGACTGACCCTCGTGTTCCTCGACTGCAGCGATGAAACGCTGGTGCGCCGCTACACTGAGACGCGGCACCGGCATCCGGCGGCGGGCGACCGCCCCGTGAGCGACGGTATCGCGGTGGAGCGCCGCCAGGCGTGGCCCTTGCGTGCCAGGGCCGATCTCGCTATCGATACCACCGCGCTCAGTCCGGGCGATTTGAAGCGATTGCTCCATGGCCATTTGGCGCTCGATTCCGTACCCGGCATCGCCATTTTCGTAACGTCATTTTCTTATCGCTATGGCTTGCCCCGCGACGCCGACCTCGTTCTTGATGTTCGTTTCCTGCGGAATCCCCATTACGTCCCTGCGCTCGCGCAACTTACGGGCGAAGATGCCGCGGTCGCCGCCTATGTTGAGGCGGACCCCGATTTTGCCGGTTTTTTTCAGGGACTTTGCGCCTGGCTCGAGCCGCTGCTGCCGCGCTATGAAAGCGAGGGCAAGAGCTACTTCACCATCGCCATCGGCTGCACCGGCGGACGTCACCGTTCGCCTTACGTCGCGGCGCGGCTCGCAGCCAAACTTTCGGGGCAAGGCCATCGCGTTACCGTCGACCACCGCGACTTACGGCGGGGCCGCGGCTCGTCGGTATTAGGGGGTGAGGCATGATTGGAATGGTTCTTGTCACGCATGGCCGGCTTGCCGCCGAATTCATCGCGGCGCTTGAGCATGTGGTCGGCGGACAAAAGGCCATCGCGGCGGTGTGCATCGGACCCGACGACGACATGGAAAAACGACGGCAGGATATTTTATCGGCGGTGGCTGAGGTGGACGACGGCGGGGGCGTGGTGCTGTTGACCGATATGTTCGGCGGCACGCCGTCCAATCTTGCGATTTCAATCATGGACAAGGGCAAGATCGAGGTGATCGCCGGAGTCAACCTGCCGATGCTGATCAAGCTCGCCGGGCTGCGCCAAACCGAGACTCTGGCGAATGCCGTGCGCGGCGCACAGGAAGCCGGCCGCAAATACATCAACGTCGCTTCGCAACTTCTGGCCGATGTGAAATGACGGAATCGGCGGACGGCGCCGAGCCCGAATTGCGGCGTTTGGCGACTATCCGTAACCGCCGCGGCCTTCACGCCCGAGCCGCCGCGCGCTTCGTCAAACTGGCGTGGGAATACGATGCCGACGTGACCGTGGCGAAGAACGGCACCGAGGTTTCCGGACGTTCGATCATGGGACTAATGATGTTGGCCGCCGGCCCCGGAACGGAAATCGAGTTGCGTGCGACCGGGCCGCAGGCGGCCGCGGCGCTCGATGCGTTGGCGGCGCTGATCGGCGGCGGTTTCGATGAAAGCTGACCGCAGCGAGCGCACGCTTACCGGACTGGCGATTTCGCCGGGCATCGCCGTCGGGCCGGCCTTCATCAGCGACGACGGCGCCATTCAGGTGCCGGAGTACCGCGTCGCCCACGACGGCATCGCGGCGGAACGAAGGCGGCTTGCCGACGCCGTGGCCCTGTCGCTGAAGCAGCTTGCCAAGCTTAAGGTCAAAGCTGCCGGCTTACCGAGCGCCGCCGCCGAGGAAGCCGGATATCTGCTCGACGCTCACGTCGCGATGCTGACCAATTCGCGGCTTGTGCGCGGCGCCGATCGGCGCATCGGCGAGGAGCGCCTCAACGCCGAGCGCGCAGTGCAGGTCGAGCTCGGCCAAATTGGCTCCAGCTTCGCCGCGATGGACGATCCCTATCTTGCGGCGCGCGGCGACGACATCCGCACCGTCGGCGCCCGCCTGATCCGAAATCTGACCAAGACGCCCTACGCCGCGCTGCAACGGCTCGCCGCCGGCAGCATTGTCGTTGCCGAGGAATTGACGCCGGCGGACACGGCGCTGATCGACCCGAACCGAGTCGCGGCGCTCGCGACCGAGCTCGGCGGTGCCGAAGGCCATACCGCGATCATGGCTCGTGCCCTGGGTTTGCCCGCAGTACTCGGCGCCACCGGTCTGCTGCACCGAGTCGAGCCGGGTGACATCGTCATCGTCGATGGCGGCATGGGCCGCATCGTGGTCAATCCGTCGGCAGCCACCCGCGCCGCCTATGAACGCCAACGCGAGGAACTCGAACACGAGCGGCGGCGTCTCAGCCGTTTCCGGCGGTTGCCCGCGGTGACGCGTGACGGCGTCGAGATCACGCTCGAAGCCAATCTCGAATTGCCGCGCGAGCGCGAATTGGCGCAGGCCGCCGGCGCGCAGGGGCTTGGGCTGGTCCGGACCGAATTCCTTTACATGAATCGCGACGATCTGCCCGACGAGGACGACCAATATGCCGCCTATGCCGCCTTGGTGCGGGGCATGGACGGCAAGCCGGTGACGCTCCGCACCCTCGATATCGGCGGCGATAAGTTGGCGGGATCGATCTCATCCGACAGTCCGAACCCCGCCTTGGGGTTGCGCGCCGTACGCCTCGCCTTGAAGGAACGGCGGCTCCTCGACGTGCAATTGGCCGCGATGCTTCGGGCCAGCACGATCGGCAAGGTACGTATCCTCGTCCCGATGATCGCTACGCCGGACGAGCTGCGGACGGTTCGGGCGGCGCTGCATCAGGCGGCGCGTCGGCTGCGCCGCCGCGGCATCGCCCTGCCCGACCCGTTGCCGCCGTTGGGCGCGATGATCGAAATTCCCGGGGCCGCCTTGGCTGCCGACGCCCTCGCCGCCGAGGCCGATTTTTTTTCCATCGGCACCAACGATCTCATTCAATACACGCTCGCCATCGACCGCGGCGACGAGCAGGTGGCTTATCTCTACAACCCTCTGCATCCGGCGGTGTTGCGGCTGATCCAATTCGCGGTCGAAGCGGCGATCCGCGCACGAATCCCAGTCAATTTGTGCGGCGAGATGGCCGGTGACAGTCGCTTTACCGCGTTGCTCTTGGGGCTCGGCCTACGCAACCTGTCGATGGCGCCGAGCAATATCGGCCGGGTCAAGGAGCGCGTCCGAACACTCGATCTCCGCGCGGCGACCCAGCGCGCTCGCGCAATTATGGACCAGATCGACGACGCCCGCATCGCCAGCCTTGTCGACGATTTTAATGAAATGCACGGGACTTGATGGCGTCCTCTCCGACGCGTTGGCATAATCGCCTCGACTTCAGTTGATCGGTTATAATTTGTCCATCAATTGCCCTTAGAACGCGCCAGCGGACGCTGCCCACCTCACGACCATAGCGAAGAACATCGAAAACCGGAGTTGCCGTGGGCGTTACCATCACCATCATCCTGCTGGTTATTATCGCGCTGATCGCGGCCGTGACGGTGCGCTGGCGGCTTGGCAAGTACGCCGAGAAGATTGCCGAGGAGCGGAACCGGTATTCGGCGGAGCTGGCCGCCGCGGAGCATGAACGCGAGGTCGCATCGCAGCAGATTTCCACCAGCCTCGCCCGGGTCGCGGCGACCGCCGGCACGCTTGACGCGCTGCCCATGCCCGTCTGGCATCGCCGCAAAGGCGATCTGTCGCTGATCGAAGTGAACGAGGCTTATGCCTTGGCCGTCGACGGCACGCGCGAGACGGCGATTGCCGAGCAGCGCGAATTGGGCATCGGCGTCCTCGGCGAGGACGGGCGGGCGTTGGCGCTCCGCGCTCGTACCGTCAACGCCGCGCAGCGCGAGAGCCATCATATCGTCGTCAGCGGTGCGCGGCGGCTGTTGGAAATCACGGAGGCGCCGCTACCGTACTCCGACCGGCTCGTCGGGTTCGCGCGCGATTTCACCGAGATCGAGGCCAAAGAAGCGGAGCTGGCGGGTCATGCCGACGCGCAGGCCGAGGTCCTCGAGAGCCTCGCGGTCGCGATCGCCATTTTCGGCACCGACACACGGCTCAACTTTTTTAACCGCGCCTTCGCCTCCTTGTGGCAACTCGACAGCGACTGGCTCGACGGCAACCCGACCATCGACGAATTGCTGGAGCGGCTGCGCGAGCAACGTCGGCTCCCGGAGTTCGTCGATTTCCGTGCCTATAAGCACGACGTCCAAGCGATGTTCACGGCGCCGGCGCCGCCGCAGCCGGAATTGATGCATCTGCCGGACGACCGAACGCTCCGCGTCTCGGTCGCGTCGCATCCGTTGGGCGGCTTGATTTTCGTTTATGACGACGTCACTGATCGGCTGGCGCTCGAGCGTTCGTTCAACACCTTGACCCAAGTACAGCGCGAGACGCTGGATCAACTCAAGGAAGGCATCGCGGTTTATGGCAGCGACGGCCGCCTCA
>JASHUX010000296.1 GCA_030039775.1 Alphaproteobacteria bacterium
CTGCCGCCGGTGGTGCCGTTCGATTCGACGATGCGGAACCCGATCAGGGGAATCGCCAGCACCAGCGCGACAAGCGCGGTCAGAAACGCTTCCTTGAGGATACCGCCGATAAAAAAGTCGCTCGGCGCGGCATGGTTCGACAGCGGCGCCGCCGCTGCATCCGCTCCCGCGCTCATACCTTCTCGACCTCGGGCCGGCCGAACAGGCCGCTCGGGCGGAAGATCAGCACCAGCACCAGAACGACGAACACCATCACGTCCTTGTATTCGACCGAGGCGTAGCCCGACCACAGCGCCTCGATCAGGCCGATCAGCAGCCCGCCCAGCATCGCGCCCGGGAGCGAACCGATGCCGCCCAGCACCGCCGCGGTGAACGCCTTGATGCCGGCCTCGAAGCCGATGAAGAAATCGATCACGCCGTAATAGAGTAGCACCATCATGCCGGCGACGGCGGCCAGGGCCGCGCCGATGAGGAACGTCATCGAAATCGTACGGTCGACATCGACGCCCAAGAGTGCCGCCATGGTGACGTCCTGCTCGACGGCGCGCTGCGCCCGGCCAAGCGGCGTCGCCGCGATGACGTAGGTGAAGGCCGCCATCAGGATCACGGTCAGCGCGACGATGAACAGCTGCAAGTAGCTCACCTGGACGCCGAACGTGCCGCCCGCGAGCTGGATGCTGCCATGCACTACCGGCTGCAACGTCTTGACGCGCGCGCCTTGCAAAAGCTGCACGTAGTTTTGCAGGAAGATCGACATGCCGATGGCGGAGATCAGCGGTGCGAGGCGGAACGATCGGCGCAGCGGCCGATACGCGATGCGCTCGACGGCCCAGCCATAGGCGGCCGTGAACAACATTGCGATCAGCAGCACCAAGAGCAGCGCCAAGGGAATGTAGGTGACACCGGCGATGCCGAGCGCCATGAACGCGATCAGAGAGATGAAGGCGCCGATCATGTAGATTTCGCCGTGGGCGAAATTGATCATGCCGATGATGCCGTACACCATCGTGTAGCCGATGGCGATCAGGCCATAGATGGCGCCGAGCGTAATGCCGTTGACAAGCTGCTGGAGCAGGTAATTCATGCCGCGGCCAAAGTAAGGGGTGCCTTTCGACCAGGCAAGCCAAGGAGACTGCGATGCCCGACACCGGCCGTGCCGCGCAAAAAGCGAGCCAAGCGCAATTCGATTGGCAGGATCCCCTGCGCTTCGAGGACGAGCTCAGCGAGGAAGAGCGCATGATCCGCGACGCGGCACGCGCCTACGCCCAGGACAAGCTGATGCCCCGCGTCAAGCTGGCGTTTCGCGAAGAGAAATTCGACGTCGCGGTGATGCGCGAGATGGGCGCTCTGGGCTTTCTCGGCTCGACCCTCACCGGCTATGGCTGCGCCGGCACATCCTACGTGGCTTACGGCCTCGTCGCGCACGAGCTGGAGAAAGTGGACTCGGCCTATCGCTCGAGCCTCAGCGTCCAGTCGTCTCTCACCATGCATCCAATCCACGCGTTCGGCAGTGCGGCACAGAAAGAGAAATACTTGCCGCGTATGGCGACCGGCGAGTTGCTCGCTTGCTTCGGCTTGACCGAGCCCGACCACGGTTCCGACGCTGGCGGCATGAAGACCCGCGCGAAAAAGGTCGATGGCGGCTATCTCCTCAACGGCAGCAAGATGTGGATCAGTCATGCGCCGGTCGCGGATTTGCTGCTGATCTGGGCCAAAGACGATTCGGGCGACGTGCGCGGTTTCCTGATTGAGCGAAAAGAGGCGAAGGGCCTCTCGACGCCCAAGATTGAGGGCAAGTTTAGCTTGCGCGCATCGTCCACCGGCGAAGTGTCGATGCAGGACGTGTTTGTTCCGGAGGAGAATCTGTTGTCCGGCGTGAAAGGCCTGCGCGGTCCGTTCTCCTGCCTCAACAACGCGCGCTACGGTATTTCCTGGGGCGCGCTCCGCGCCGCGACCGCGTGCTGGCACGCCGCGCGCGACTACACGCTCGGGCGCAAGGCATTCGGCAAGCCGCTCGCCGCCAATCAGCTCATTCAGAAAAAGCTCGCGGATATGCAGACCGAGATCACGATCGGCCTACACGCCTGTTTGCGGCTCGGGCGCCTGATGGACATGCACCAAGCGACGCCCGAAATGATCTCGATGCTGAAGCGCAACTCCACCGGCAAGGCGCTCGACATCGCGCGCCTCGCCCGCGACATGCACGGCGGCAACGGCATCGTCGACGAATACCACGTCATCCGCCATCTCCTTAATCTGGAGACGGTCAACACGTACGAAGGCACGCATGACATTCACGCCCTCATTCTCGGCCGGGCACAGACCGGCCTCGCCGCGTTCTAGGCAAAAAAATGGCCCGCCGAAGCGGACCATTTTTAGGCGAAATTCGTTGCGAATTAGGCGGCGGGCGACAGGCGCGCGAGACGATTGCCGACGGTGAGTGACTGCGTCCAGAACCGGTCCAGCCGGCGGAACGTGACGATGGCGTGAACCAAGGTCTGCTCGTCGAGCCGGCTCTGGCTCAACTGGCCGAGATGGCGTTCGACCATTTGCCGCACGAGGTTGCGGACGGCCATGCCCTTTTCGGTCAGGCGCACGCGAATCGAACGGCGGTCGTGCAGCGAGCGCTGCTGGCTCAGATAGCCGTGCTCCGCGAGCTTCTTGACGTTGTAGGAGACGTTGGAGCCGAGATAGCAGCCGCGGAGGGTCAGCTCGCCGATGGTCATGTCGTGGTCGCCGACATTGAACAGGATCATGGCCTGCACGTTATTGACGTCGTGCATACCGTTGTTTTCGAGCTCGACCTTGACGATTTCGAGGAACTGGCGGTGCAAGCGCTCGGTCAGGGCGATGGCATCGAGGTAAGCGAGGAGCATGGACATTGCGGGCGGTCCCGAGGAAATGGATTGCTAGGCACGAAACCTATCCAGCACTGATTAATTTTTCCTTTAATTCACGCGGTATTCTCCGCGACTAAACCCGAAAACCGCAGAAACGGGCCGAAAAAGCGCGGCCAATTGCCCCGGCAGATTGTCATCACCGGCGGCCAACCCTATCATCCCGTTCACCATGTCAGAGCCGCGCCAACCTACCGGGGCCTTTCCCCGCATCCGCATGCGCCGCAACCGGCGCCACGACTGGCAGCGCCGCCTGGTGGCGGAGCATGTTCTCACTCCCGGCGACCTGATCTGGCCCGTCTTCGTCCATGACGAGGCCGCGTCCCGCGCACCGATCCCGTCGATGCCGGGGGTCGACCGGCTGTCGATCCCGGCCTTGGTCGACGCGGCGGGCGAGGCGAAGTCGCTCGGCATCCCGCTGATCGCGCTCTTTCCGGCGACGCCGCCCGTGCGTAAGACCGCGGACGGTGCCGAAGCGCTCAACCCCGAAAATCTGGTATGCCGCGCGGTGCGCGCCGTGAAAAAGGCGCATCCCGATCTCGGCGTGATGTGCGACGTGGCGCTCGATCCCTTCACCACGCACGGTCACGACGGCGTGCTTGGCCCGGACGGCGATGTCGCCAACGACGAAACCGTTTCCATCCTTTGCCGCCAAGCATTGGTCCAAGCGGAGGCCGGATGTGACGTGATCGCGCCGTCCGACATGATGGACGGCCGCGTCGGTGCGATCCGGGACGCGCTCGACGGCGAGGGCTTAACCGGCGTGCAGATCATGGCCTATGCCGCGAAATACGCGTCGGCTTTTTACGGCCCGTTCCGCGATGCGCTCGGCTCCAAGTCCAATCTCGGCAAGGCCGACAAGCGCACGTACCAGATGGACCCAGCCAACGGCGACGAGGCCTTGCGCGAGGTCGCGCTCGACCTTGCCGAAGGCGCCGACATGGTGATGGTAAAGCCGGGCATGCCCTATCTCGATTTGGTGCGGCGCGTGAAGGAACGGTTCGGCGTGCCGACCTACGCCTATCAGGTGTCGGGCGAATATTCGATGCTAACCGGGGCGGTCGAGCGCGGTTGGCTCGATCCCTCGGTAGTGCTGGAATCGCTGATCGCCTTCAAGCGTGCCGGCGCCGATGGCGTCCTCACCTATTTCGCCGTCGACGCGGCGAAGGCGCTCCGGCGCGGCTGAGTGCTGCTCTCGCTCCTCCACGCCTGGCGGGATTTCTTTATTGCCATCGCGGCCGCGGGTGCGTCGCTGATCGGCGCCATGTTCGTGGTGGTTTCGATCGCGACCGGGATCATCACGCGCGAGCGGTCGGCGGCGTCGCATGCCTATCTGACCTCGACCGTGGTGCATTTGGGCGCCGTCTTGTTGGCCAGTCTTCTCACCGTGGCGCCGTCGGTGACGTGGCCCAGCTTTGCCGCAGTGCTGACCGGCGGCGGTATCGTCGGCATCGTCTACGTCGCGCTATTGTCGCGCACCGTGGCCAAATTCAGCGTGGATTGGACTGACACGCTTTGGTACGCGGCATTGCCGATCGTGGCGTATCTGTCCTTCATCGGCGTCGGCGTGCTCGGCTTCGTCGCGAATTTCCACGCGGTCGAACTGTTGGCCGCCGCGTCGGTGCTGCTGCTGATCTGCGGCGTGCGCAATGCCTGGGACATGATCATCATTTTCGCGATGCGGCCGAAACACCCGGACGACAACCGGACTAAATCAACAGATCGTTGAATTCGGGGTTGCGCCGCATGAAGTCGATGAGGAATTCGCAGCCGACGCGGATTTTTTGTCCCCGCGCGCGGATGATCTCAAGGACGCCACGCGCCAGGCCCGTTGCGATGCCGCGCCCGCGCAACGCGGCAGGCGTCTCGGTATGCAACAGATAAAGGTCGCCGCCCGGCATGGTGCGGTAGCTAACAAACGCGACGCCGCTTTCGACATCGAGCTCGAACCGTTGCGCTGCTTTGTTGTCGCGAATTTCGTCCATGCCCCCATCGTAGCACGGCGATTGTCGCTGCGCGCCGCCTGGGCTAAGACAGCACAAGCCTGACCAACGGATTCAGAAAAATGACTGCACGCGGCCCTCTTTCGGGCATTACCGTCGTCGATCTCTCGCGCATTCTCGCCGGCCCGTACGCCACATTCCTGATGGCGGAGATGGGCGCGCGCGTCATCAAGGTGGAACCGCCGGCGCCCGGCGATGACGCCCGCGCCTACGGCCCTTACGTCAACGGCGTCTCGACCTATTTCGCTTCGATTAATCGCGGCAAGGAATCGATCTCGCTCGACCTCAAAGCTACGAAGGATAAGCAGATTTTCGAGAAGCTTTTGGACCGCGCCGACGTCGTGGTCGAGAATTTCCGGCCCGGCACGATGGAAAAGCTCAGCTACGGCTGGGAGGTGCTGCACGCCCGCTATCCGAAGCTCATTTATGCGGCGGCCTCGGGGTTCGGCCATACCGGCCCGTTTTCGACCAAGCCTTCGTACGACATGGTGGTGCAAGGTTTGGGCGGCATCATGTCGATCACCGGTCATCCGGGCATGCCGCCCGCGCGCATCGGCATGTCCATCGGCGATATCGGCGCCGGGTTATACACCGCCGTCGCCATCAACGCCGCGATCGCGCACCGCGCCATGACCGGCGAAGCGACCAAGGTCGATGTCGCCATGTTCGATTGCCAACTCGCGCTGCTCGAGAACGCGGTGATGCGCTACACGGTCCTGAGCGAAGTGCCGGGCCCGTTGGGTGGACGACATCCCTCGATCGTGCCGTTCGAGGCGCTCGAAACCAAGGACGGCTGGATGATCGTCGCGGCCGGCAATGACAATCTCTGGCTCAAATTGTGCGAAGGATTGGAGCGGAACGACCTAACGGCGGATCCGCGCTACAAGACCAACGATCTCCGCGCGCAAAATCGCGACACGCTACGGCCTGAGTTGGTGAAGGAATTACAGAAGCGTACCACTGCTGAAAATATAGCACTCCTCGAACGGGCTGGTGTGCCGTGCGGACCGATCAACAATGTCGAGCAGGCGCTGAACCATCCGCAGGTCGAGGCGCGCAACATGATGGTCACGGTCGAGGATCCGGCCGCTGGTACGCTCAAACTCGCGGGCAATCCGCTCAAATTCTCGGCGTTTCCCGATCCGCCGACACGCGACCCAGCCCCGACCTTGGACCGCGACCGCGCCAAGATTTTGAAAGAATTGGGCCTGTAACATAGGTTCGCCGCTTCACAAAGATTTGTCTCGGCGGTGAAGTGCATGCCGCGCTACTGATTCGCCGCGGGTTGTGAAGGAGCGAGCGATGACGGCGTTGCGGGCGATGGCGATTGGGTTGGCGGTGGGCATGGCATGCCTCGTTGGCGGCTACGCGGCGGCGAACGACGAGCCTAGCTACAAGCCGCCGGCGGCGGCGATGGGCGACTCGGCCGGCCTTGCCAAGGCGCGTGACGCCATCGCCGCCAAGGACTATCCGGGCGCAATCAAAATTCTTTATGACCTGTCGCAAAGCAATGCGCAGGACGCGAACGTCGAAAACCTACTTGGCTTTTCCTATCGGATGCTCGGCCAGTACCAGCAGGCATTCGCCTATTACGATCGCGCCCTGGCGATCGACCCGATGCACAAAGGCGCGCTCGAATACGAGGGCGAGGCCTATCTCGAGACGCATCAGCTGCCGAAGGCGGAGACCAATCTCGCTACGTTGAAGCGCGCTTGCGCCGGCGGCGGTTGTCCTGAAGTTGCGCAGCTCGAGCAAGCGATCGAGCGCTACAAGAAACAGGCCAAGAACTAGAGCGTCAGCTCCATCCCGTCGCGGCCGATTTCCCAACCGGCGGCGCGGGCCTGCGCGTATTCCGCGCTATCAGTGCGGTGCAGCGGGTTGGTGTTGTTGATATGAATGAAAACCTTGCGCGCGATGCCGGCGGCGGCAAGTGAGGCGATCGTGCCGTCGGGACCATCGACGCTGATATGTCCCATGCGTTTGCCGGTCTTTGTGCCTAGCCCAGCACGGATCATCTCGTCGTCGCGCCACAGTGTACCATCGAAGAACAGAAGCGCCGCGCCCGTAAGGCGCGAGAGCAGCGGCGCATCGATGGCGGCGCAACCGGGAATGAAAAAGAGGCGCTTGCCCGTCGCAGTCTCCTCGATCTCGATCCCGACCGTGTTCTCGGATCGCTCCGCCAGATGGGCGCCGATATCAAGGCCTTCGAGATAGAGTGCCGGCTTGCCCGGTACGCTGAACGCCGTCACCCGTAATCCCGTCGCCGCGTCGTCCCGCGTGATCAACGCCGCCGCCGTATCGGGCGTCAGCGCGCGCCGCGCGACTAAGTCTGCATTCAGTACCCTGAAAACGCTGTTTGCCTCAAGGACGCCCAATACCGTGCGTGTCGCGTAGATCGCGAGCTGTTGGCCTTCGCGCAAATCGAGCAGTCCGGCCACCGCATCGACGTCGCCGTTGGTGAGGACGGCCCCGGCGATCGGGCTGTGCCGCCCCGGTTGTTTGGGCTGCAAATCCGCGTTCGCCAAGATTTGCGCGCGCAAATCCGGCGAGGCGTTGAGCAGGAACCA
>JASHUX010000297.1 GCA_030039775.1 Alphaproteobacteria bacterium
CGCAGTTCCTGTGGCGCAAGGTAGCCAAGGAAGGCGCCTCGACCAAGGGCGGCGAGACCTCGGCGCGCCAGGTGTTCGACCGCCTGGCCGGCACCTGGACCTATTGGGGCTGGAAGGGCGGCTATTTCGACGCCGAGGATGATGCCCGCACCTTCTTCGACGAAATGCGCTTCATGCTGGCCCGTCAGATGGGCGCGCCCAACAGCCCGCAATGGTTCAACACCGGACTGCACTGGGCCTATGGCATCGACGGCCCGAGCCAGGGTCATTTCTACGTCGACTTCAAGACCGGCAAGCTCGTGCAGTCGGCGACCGCTTACGAGCATCCGCAGCCGCATGCCTGCTTCATCCAGTCGATCGCCGACGACCTCGTCAACGAAGGCGGCATCATGGATCTGTGGGTGCGCGAGGCGCGCCTGTTCAAATACGGCTCCGGCACCGGATCGAATTTCTCCAAGCTCCGCGGCGACGGCGAGAAGCTGTCGGGCGGCGGGCGCTCGTCCGGCCTGATGAGCTTCCTCAAGATCGGCGACCGCGCCGCGGGCGCCATCAAGTCCGGCGGCACGACCCGGCGCGCGGCAAAGATGGTGACGGTCGATATCGACCATCCCGATATCGAAGCCTATATCGATTGGAAAATGATCGAGGAGCAGAAGGTCGCGGCACTCGTGACCGGCTCCAAGGTCGCACAAAAGCACCTACGCCGCGTGATGCAGGCGTGCCACGACAAGAGCGTGAAGACGCTCGGCGCCGGCCGCTTCGATCCTGCCAAGAACGCCGCCCTGAAGCAGGAGATCAAGGCCGCGCGTCGCGCCATGATCCCTGAAAACTACGTGCAGCGCGTCATCCAATTCGCGTCGCAGGGCTATAGCGACATCGACTTCAAGACCTACGACACGGATTGGGATTCGGAAGCGTATCTCACCGTCGCTGGACAGAACTCCAACAATTCCGTGCGCCTCACCAACGAGTTCCTCGGCAGGGTGCAGGGCGACGGCGAATGGAACCTGATCCGTCGCACCGACGGCAAAGTGCACAAGACACTGAAGGCCCGCGATCTGTGGGAGAGGATTTCCTACGCCGCCTGGGCCAGCGCCGATCCCGGCGTACAGTTCGACACCACGATCAACGAGTGGCACACCTGCGCCGCCAGCGGCCGCATCAATGCGTCCAACCCGTGCTCCGAGTACATGTTCCTCGACGATACGGCGTGCAATCTCGCCTCGATGAATCTGATGGCTTTCCGCCGAGAGGACGGTTCGTTCGACACGCCGGCCTTCGAGCATGCGACGCGGCTGTGGACAATCACGCTCGAAATCGCGGTGCTGATGGCGCAGTTCCCGTCGAAGGAGATCGCGCGCCTGTCATACGAGTACCGCACGCTCGGGCTCGGCTACGCGAATATCGGCGGGCTGTTGATGGCGATGGGCCTGCCCTACGACAGCGACGCGGGCCGCGCGCTGTGCGCCGCCATCACCGCGGTGATGACCGGCGTCGGCTATGCGACGTCGGCCGAGATGGCGGGCGAGCTTGGCGCCTTCCCTGGCTACGCCGCCAACCGCGAGCCCATGCTGCGCGTGATCCGCAATCACCGCCGTGCGGCCCATAACGCGTCCGATGGTTACGAAGGCCTGTCTATCCTGCCGGTGCCGCTCGATGCCGCGAACTGCCCCGAACCGAGCTTGGTCGCGGCGGCACGGCGGGCCTGGGACCAGGCCCTCGAGCTCGGGGAGCAGAACGGCTATCGCAATGCCCAGGCGTCGGTAATTGCGCCGACTGGCACGATTGGCCTGGTGATGGATTGCGACACGACGGGCATCGAACCCGATTTCGCCCTGGTCAAATTTAAGAAGCTCGCGGGCGGCGGCTATTTCAAGATCATCAACCGCATGGTGCCGCCTGCGCTGAAAGCGCTCGGCTATGACGACGAAACCATCGGCGCCATCACGCGCTACACCGTCGGGCACG
The DNA here is from genome assembly GCA_030039775.1 of Alphaproteobacteria bacterium. Classification (GTDB taxonomy): domain Bacteria; phylum Pseudomonadota; class Alphaproteobacteria; order ATCC43930; family CGMCC-115725; genus JAATGI01. Next base: position 1,969 of record JASHUX010000297.1, read on the forward strand.
GCAGCTTGGAGCACGCGCCCGGCGTCAATCACGAAACGCTGAAAGCCAAAGGGTTCAACGCCGAGTCCATCGACGCGGTCGAGGGCTCGCTGGCGGCCGCGTTCGACGTCAAGTTTGCGTTCAACAAATGGACGCTCGGCGAAGCCTTCTGCAAGGCGGCGTTCGGCTTCACGCAGACGCAGCTCGACGATCCGGGTTTCGACATGCTGTCGGCCCTTGGCTTCACCAAGAACGAGATCGACGCGGCCAACACCTATTGCTGCGGCGCCATGACCCTTGAGGGCGCGCCGTTCCTGAAGCCGGAGCATCTGCCGGTGTTCGACTGCGCCAATCCGTGCGGCCGCAACGGCAAGCGGCTTCTGTCCTGGGAAAGCCACATCCGCATGATGGCTGCCGCGCAGCCCTTCATCTCGGGCGCGATCTCCAAGACCATCAACATGGCGAATGCGGCGACCGTCGACGATTGCAAGAAGGCCTATCTCCTGTCGTGGCAATTGGGCATCAAGGCCAACGCGCTTTATCGCGACGGCTCGAAACTGTCGCAGCCGCTGCAAGCGTCGCTCATCGGCGACGACCGCGACGACGACGACGCGGTCGCCGACCTGCTGGAAAAATCGCCGGCGGAGCGCGTGCCGCTCGTCGCCGAACGGATCGTGGAGCGGATCGTCGAACGCGCGGCCGCCGCCGAGCGGCACCGTCTGCCGCAACGGCGCAAGGGCTATACCCAGAAGGCCGTCGTCGGCGGCCACAAGGTCTATCTGCGCACCGGCGAATACGAGGATGGCAGCCTGGCCGAAATCTTCATCGACATGCACAAGGAAGGGTCCGCCTTCCGCTCGCTGATGAACAATTTCGCCATCGCGATCTCGATCGGTCTGCAATATGGCGTGCCGCTCGAGGAATTCGTCGAGGCTTTTACCTTCGTCCGGTTCGAGCCGTCGGGCATGGTCGAGGGCAACGACACCATCAAGATGGCGACGTCGCTGATCGACTATATCTTCCGCGAGCTCGCGATCTCGTATCTCGGCCGCAACGATCTCGCCCATGTCCAGCCGGTCGATCTCACGCCCGATACGCTCGGCAAGGGCCAAGGCGAATCGAATCTGCCCGGCCGCGGCGACGGTGCCGTGCCGCGCGGCGTGGTCGCGGGCTATGTCCGCAGCAAGCTTACCCTGCTCCATGGCGGCGCTGGCGGCGGCGCGACAACGGCGCTTTCCCGTGACGGCAACAACGCCTTGGCATTGACCACCGCGCTCGAGACCACCACCGCATTGACCGAAGCGCGGCTTGAAGAAGACGAAGCACCGATTTTTGACGCAAGAGCGGCACAAGTGCGCGCCGCTCGGATTAAGGGTTATGAGGGCGATAGCTGCGGCGAGTGCGGCAACTTCACCCTGGTAAGGAACGGAACCTGCCTCAAATGCGACACATGCGGCAGCACTAGCGGCTGCAGCTAGTCGCAGCGTTACACCGGCTTAAGCCTCCCGGCCCGTGCAATGGTAATGAGGCAGAAATTGGGGCGCGGCTAACACCGCGCCCCTTTTTTCTTCGCCGACGACTCGCCTTCGCGGCGGCGCGGCAATTAGAAAAGCCTCTCTCCGGTAGGAGAGAGGCTTCTCGTATCACGGAACCGTATGCCCCCGGCCCGTCAATGGCAATGACCTTCAAGGCTGATTTTATTGCAAAAAAATTTCGACTCGACCAGCAAAATCGACCGCTGCAATGCAAAAAATTGTCGGATTCATCGCGAGTCGTCCTTGATCCTAGCGATCTTTCTGGCGACGGCGCTTCGAGGGGTCAATTATAATTTACTGTAAATAAAATAAATTTCGGCATTGATGGCCTCGGCCCGCCCTCGGCGGCGCACTCGTCGGCCCGACCCTCGCCACAATGGCTCCAAAATCCGCCGGGTATGGTAGATTGCCAAACAGGGGCCCGATCGGGGAGCCCGCCGCATAGGGATACCGAGGCACCGACGTGCTTAGACCGTCGCTCGCACTGACCAGCGTGTTGCTTGCTTTGATCGCGACCGGCTGCGATCAAGCCCGCAACAACGCCCCGATTCAAACCGCGGCAGCGCCGAAGAGCACGGCGCAAATCAAGCTCAATGCCGGTTGTCCTCTCGGGGCGGCGTCCCTCACCGGCATATCTGTGATCGAGAATGTGTGCCGACCGAGCGGGGCTACCTCGCCCCGCGGACCGGTGGGCACACCGACGCCCTAAGCGCGTAAGCGATTCGGCTTATCGGCGAGCGCGCAACGGCAAGCCGAACGCAAACACCCGAACGCCGTACAATCGGACTTGGAGCTTCCACCAGCGATCGCGCCGCGTGCGGGCGACGATGTGCAGTGCGTGCCACCGGCGCCGAAATGTGCCGAGTCGAAAATGGTAGTGCGGCGGGTCGTCGGCGCCGATCATCCGGCGCAGATGGGCGTCGATCAGCGCCCTCGGATAATGCCGATCGACGGCGGACAATGCCGCGCCTAAGGCCGGCACACGAAGCGGGTTGTCGCGGAACAACTGCGCCTTGAGCCAGGGCGCACGAAGCACGTCCACGCGATGCACATAGTCGCCGTGCAGAACCAGCGGCAACGCATCGGGCGCGATCAAACTGCCGAGCCGGTGACCGCGCGCCGTCAGCATCTCGCTTAGCCGGTTTTCGTATTGCCTCACCACCTCGTCGTGGCTCGGCTGCGGGATGACCGCCGGCCAGAAATCGCGAAACGCCGGATCGGCCAAGACCGGCCGGCGGTAAACCTGAAAGTAGCTGTTAAGGTGGGTGACCGTACCGTCGCCGCCGGTGGCGGTGCCGCTCCAGCCGTCGCACGCGACCGCGGCCATGCGGTCGAACGCTTCGGCGAACGGAAATACCGGCGCGTAACAGGAATCGTTGGCGAGAACGAGCTCGTCGCAATTATCGACCGCCGCGCCGAGATGGGCGATGCCGCGTTTCCAGCTGCCGAAATCGTATTCGCCGTGCCGGCCTGCCCAGACCAGTTCGGCGAGCCCGTCGAGCTTGGCGATTTCGACCGGAGGCAGGGGACTGTCCGACACGAAAAGCACGCGCGACGCAATCGCGCGCAGTCCGCGAAGGTAATAAAGGACGTACGCGTCGATGACGGCGTCGCGGTCGTAATGCGCGAAGATCGCAACCCGGTTCATCGGCGGGTCATTGACGGCGGGCGAGCGGCAAAACGAACGCGAAGACTGTCACCCCGAGCACTTGTACATAGAGCTTCCACCACCGGTCGCGCCGGGTCCGGCCGAAGACGCGCAACAACGGGCCGCCGCGCCAGGACCAGCGAAACGCGCCGAGCCTGAAATGATAGTGCGGGGGATCGTCCCGCTTCGTAATCCGGCGCTGATGCGCATCGATGAGGCGGCGCGGATAGAAGCGATCGATGTCGGCCAACGTTTCGCCAAGCCGCGGCACACGGGTCGGATTGTCGCGGAACAAGCTGACCTTGAGGCACGGCGAACGATATTCGGTCATCAGCCGGCGTACATAATCGCCGTGGACGGGTAGATCGATCATGTCGGACGGGACAAGCGTACCGAGGCGATATCCGCTCGCCAACAACATCCGGCTCAGCCCCATTTCGTAGTCGGCGACGACGTCTTGTTTGTTGCCGCGCGGGGCGATGCCCATCCAGAATTCCGCAAAGCGCGGATCGCTCAAAACCGTGCGGCGAAACACCAGGAAATAACTGTTGATAAATTTCAGCCCTTCCCGGTCGCGATAGCCGGTTACTCCCCAAACATCGCACGGCACGTCGGTCATGCGCGCGAACGCCTCGCCGAAGGCGAAGATCGGCGCATAGCAAGAATCGTTGGCGAGAATGAGCTCGTCGCATCCGGTTAGCGCGCCGCCGAGATGCGCAATGCCGCGCTTCCAGCTGCCGAAATCGTATTCGCCGTGCCGGCCCGTTCGAAGGAGTTCCGCGACGCCGTCGAGTTTCGCGGTTTCGGATGTCGGCAGATCGCCGTCGGTGACGAAAACGACGCGCGCCGCGACCGTTCGCAAGCCGCGAAGATAGCGGAGGACATAGTCGTCAAGGATCGCGTCGGGGTCGAAATGAGCGAAAATCGCGAGGCGGTTCATCGGATGTTCCGCTCGGCAAGCTAGGGTAATCGCGGCGTCGATGTCCAGGCCGGGGCCGACATTGCCCCGGCAATCGGGTCTGCGCTAGCTTCGCCACACCCTTCCCTCGCTCCCGGGCGTCGATGGACAAGACTTTACTGGATCGCGTACTGCGCCGAACGCGTGAGCAACGGCAACGGCGCGAATACGAGCGCCTTCAGGCTCAATACAGGGCATGGGCTGACCCGCGCCGCATCGACATCGATTGGAGCCAAACCAACTTCAACCGGATCGCGGTGGTCAATCTCCTGCTCGCCCACCAACCGGATGCCCGCTATCTCGAAATCGGCTGCGACCGGAACGAACTATTCGACGCCGTGATCGCCAAGCATAAGACCGGGGTCGATCCAGCCCGCGGCGGCACTCATCGCCTGACCAGCGACGAATTTTTTCGCCAGAACGACGGCGCCCGCTATGACGTCGCCTTTATCGACGGGTTGCATGTTTACG
>JASHUX010000298.1 GCA_030039775.1 Alphaproteobacteria bacterium
TGCCGCGCTGCGTCCAGCAGCCGGCGCCGCCGAAATGGGTGACGGTGGTCAGCGTTTCATCGGCGCGCAAGGCGGCGCGGCGCGGCGCCAAGATTTGCACCGGGTTCCATCCCCACTCGACGGTGATCGAGATTTTCGATGCCTTCCGCGACGAGACAGCCAAGGCCGGGCGCAAGGTCGGGCCGGACGATCTCTGCATCCGCCGCCAAGTGACGATGCTCGACGACGACGGGGAGGTTGAGGCGGCGCTGGCGATCCGGCGCAAGATGTTCCGCGAATTCATCCAGATCGACCCGCGCGTCAACCTGCCGAATCGACCCGCCGTGCTCGACACGCCATCCGCGCACGCCTTTTCGATCGGCGACGAAGAGTTCATCGCCGGCACGCCCGGTACTGTCGCGAAGCAAGTGATCGCGCAGTGCCAAAGCGCGGGCGCCGGTCACTTCGCCGCGATCTTCGATCGCTCCGCATCGGTGTCGCGGCTCAAGGACTGGTACGGCGACTTCGGCAGCGGTGCGATTCCCGCGCTGCGCGGCGCCTCCGTCTAGATATCGTGCACTTCGAGCACCCCGGGGACGGCTTGGACCTGTCCGCGGATGCCGGGGCCTATCTTAAAGCCGCCCGGTAGCACGATCTCGACTTCGCGCACGGGCGAAACGGGCACGACGAACGATACCCGGCCCTTGCCGCCGCTTTCTTTATCCATGAGCTTGGCCAGCATCGGCACCGCGTCCGCGGTGTCGAGCCGGATGCGCAGACCCGCTGCGGCATGCGCGACCGCTTGATCGAGCGGTTCGATCGCCTGCGCCGTCAGTCGCAGATTGTCGCCATCCTCGCGGCCGTCGATCGTCATGAGCAACGGCGAGCCGGAATCGAGATGCGGCCGCGCCGAACTCAGCACGTCGGAGAACACCATCACCTCGAACATACCGCTTTGGTCGGAGAGCTGCACGAAGGCGAAGCGGTTGCCGCGCGCCGAGTTGCGTTCCTTCTTGCCGACCACGATGCCGGCGATCTTGTAGCGCGTCGAACCGCCGGCCGTGATGCGCGCCGCCAGTTCCGCCGCCTTCACGACCCCGAGGCGCTCCAGGCTCTTGCCGTAGGCCTCGAGCGGATGCGCGGAAAGATAGAAGCCGATGGCGTCGAATTCCTGCTGCAATTTCTCGACCGGCAGCCAATCGGTCGCGGCCGGCAGCGCCTGAACCGCGGCCAGCGACGCCGCATCGCCGCCGAAGAGATTGACTTGTTTGGTCACGCGCTCTTCGGTCGCGCTCGCCGCATGGCGCAGCAGCAGCTCGGCGGCGGCGAACGTCTGGGCGCGATTTCTGTTGAGCGCGTCGAAGGCGCCGGCCTTTGCGAGGCTTTCGAACTGCCGTTTGTTGAAGCTCTTAATGTCAAGCCGCCCGGCAAAATCGAACAAATCCTTGAACGGACCGCGGGTTTCGCGTTCGGCGACGAGCTGGCCCATCGCCGCTGCGCCGACGCCTTTCACCGCGGCGAGTGCATAGCGGATCGCGGCGCCGGACGGCGTGTCCTCGACGGCAAAGCCGACATCCGATTTGTTGATATCGGGCGGCAGCACCTTGATGCCGAGCCGGTCGCATTCCTGGCGGAAGACGTTGAGCTTGTCGGTGTTGCCGATGCAGTAAGTCATGAACGCGGCGATGTATTCGACCGGGTAATTGGCCTTGAGGTACGCGGTCTGATACGCCAGCAGCGCGTAAGGCGCGGCATGCGACTTGTTGAAGCCGTAGCCGGCGAACTTCGCCATCTTCTCGAAAATGATTTCCGCAAGCTGTCCCGACACGCCGTTCGCCACCGCGCCGTCGATGAAACGCTTGCGCTGCGCCTCCATCTCGCTCTTGATCTTTTTGCCCATGGCGCGGCGCAACAGATCGGCGCCGCCGAACGTGTAGCCGCCCATCACCCGCGCGATCTGCAACACCTGTTCCTGATAGGTCATCACGCCGTAGGTCGGCTCGAGGATGTGCCGGATCGAGGGGTGAAGATAGTCGGGCTGCTGCGTGCCTTGCTTGCACGCGATGTATTCCGGAATGTCGTCCATCGGCCCCGGCCGGTAGAGCGACACGATCGCGATCAGATCTTCGAACTGGTTGGGCTTGAGCTTGCGATGGAGATCGCGCATCGCCGTGCCTTCAAATTGGAACACGCCAACCGTGTCGCCGCGGCCGAGCAACTCGTAGGTCGGCTTGTCGTCAAGCGGCAGTTTGGCGAGATCGAGGGCGATGCCGCGCTTCTTCAGGAGCTCGACGGCGCGCTGCAAAATGGTGAGGGTGGTGAGGCCGAGAAAATCGAACTTCACCAGCCCGGCCGTCTCGACATATTTCAGATTGAACTGCGTCGCCGGCAGCGGCGAACGCGGATCGCGATAAAGCGGCACGAGTTCTTGCAGCGGCCGGTCGCCGATCACGACGCCGGCCGCGTGGGTTGAGGCGTGGCGATACAGCCCTTCGAGCTTGCTCGCGATCTCCATGAGCCGCGCCACGGTCTCGTCGTTGTCGCGCATCTGCTGCAACAGCGGCTCGCCCTCGATGGCGGCGTTGAGCTTAACCGGCGCGGCCGGATTGTACGGCACCAGCTTGCAGATGCGGTCGACCTGCCCGTAGGGCATTTCCAGCACCCGGCCGACGTCGCGCAGCACCGCGCGCGCCTGCAACGTGCCGAAGGTGATGATCTGCGCCACCTTGTCGGCGCCGTATTTCTCCTGGACGTGGCGGATCACCTCGTCGCGTCGATCCTGGCAGAAATCGACGTCGAAATCCGGCATCGAGATCCGTTCCGGATTGAGGAAGCGCTCGAACACCAGGCCGAAGCGCAACGGATCGATGTCGGTAATGGTCAGCGCCCATGCCACCGCCGAGCCGGCACCCGAGCCGCGCCCCGGCCCGACCGGAATGCCTTGCGCTTTGGCCCATTGGATGAACTCGGCGACGATCAGGAAATAGCCGGCGAAGCCCATCGTCTCGATGACGCCGAGCTCGTATTCGACCCGCTCGCGATAGGGCTTCGCGGCCGCCTCACGCTCGGTTTCCGTCATGTCCGGCGTGTAGACCTGCGCGACAAGGCGTCGTTCGAGCCCGGCCGCCGCCTCGATCCGCAACGCCTCCTTGGCGTCACCCGATTCCGTCGCGAACGGGGGCAGGATCGGCGTGCGAGGTTCCGGCATGAAAGCGCAACGCTGCGCGATTACCAGCGTGTTGTCGCACGCTTCCGGCAAATCGGCGAACAGCACTCGCATTTCCTTCGGCGACTTAAAATAGTGCTGCGCCGTCAGCTTTCGGCGCGCCGCGTTGCTGACGGTGGTGCCGTCGGCGATGCAAAGAAGCACGTCGTGCGCTTCGTAAAATTCCGGCGCGTCGAAATAGACATTGTTGGTCGCGACCAGCGGCAGATCATGTGCATAGGCGAGATCGATCAGCGGCGCCTCGATGCGATCTTCCTCCGACATGCCATGCCGCATCAACTCGACATAAAGCCGGCCCGGGAACATGTCGGCAAGGCGCGTCAGCAGTATCGCCGCGGCGTCGTTCTGGCCCTCGTTCAGTAGCCGGCCTACCGGACCTGTCGGCCCACCGGTCAAGAGGATCAGCCCCTCGCTGTGCGCCGCCAGCTTATCAAGGTTGACCTGCGCCGCTTCGGCGCCGTCGCTTTCGAGATAGGAGGCGCTGACCAGCGCCAGGAGATTGCGATAGCCGGTTTCATCCTGCACCAGAAGCACGACAGGATCCGGAACCGCCGGCTTGCCGAGACGGCCCCGCGCATCGTGATCGGCGCGGCGGATGGCAAGATCGCACCCGACAATCGGCTGCACCCCGTCGTCACGCGCTGCCATCGCGAATTCGAGCGCGCCGAACAGGTTGCCGGTGTCGGTCATTGCCACCGCTGGCATGCGGTGGAGTTTGCACAGTGCCGTCAACTCTTTGACCTTGATGGCGCCGGTCGAGAGCGAATAGGCGGAATGGGTGTGGAGATGGATGAAATCGGCGACAGACATGGACTAACGGAGCCATCTATATATGGGGGTCCGGCGCCTGTTATCCTGATATATGCTGGGTTTTATCAGGTGGGCTCGTGCCGGCCCGGCTATTAGTTGGTGCGATTTCACGCGAACTTCGGACACCTTTGCCGTCTTCCGATCCTATAGCACAAAACAAGAACAAAAGTCAAGCTAAAGTTGCTTTAGACTTTGCGCTCTACGACGAGTCCGTCCTCCAGCACAAGCACCCGATCGAGGCGCCGCGCCAGGTCGAGATTGTGGGTCGCGATCAGCGCCGCGAGACCGGTTTGGCGCACGATGCGGAGCAGCGCTTCCGTCACGTCGGCGGCGGTGTGCTGATCGAGATTGCCGGTCGGCTCGTCGCCCAACATGACGCGCGGTGCATTGGCAAGCGCACGCACGATCGCGACGCGCTGCTGCTCGCCACCTGAAAGACGCGTCGGGCGGTGTGCCGCACGGGCCTCAAGCCCGACCATCCGCAGCAAATCCGTGGCTCGGCCGCGCGCCTCGCCGCGGCCGAGCCCCGCGATCATTTGCGGCAGCATGACGTTTTCAAGCGCCGAAAATTCCGGCAACAAGTGGTGGAACTGATAGACGAACCCCAGATGCTTGCGGCGCAGCGTCGTGCGTTCGGCATCGCCGAGGCCGCCGCACGCCGTGCCGTTCAACAGCACGTCGCCGGCGTCGGGCCGTTCAAGCAGGCCCGCCGTGTGGAGCAGCGTCGATTTTCCCGCGCCCGATGGGCCGACCAGCGCGACGATCTCCCCTTGGGCGATGGCGAGATGGGCGCCGCGTAACACTTCGAGCGAATTACCGCCTTGGCGATAAGTCCGCGTAACCTGCCGCAGCTCCAGCGCCGCAGCGTCGTCACTCATAACGCAGCGCTTCCACCGGATCGAGCCGCGCGGCGCGCCACGACGGATAGAGCGTGGCGAGGAAGGATAACGCGAACGCCATCACCACTACGGTCACGACATCCGACGCATAAACGCGCGCGGGGATTCGGGTGAAGAAATAAATCTCCGCATTGAACAGGTTGACACCGATGACGTCCTGCACGAATTGGCGGATCGCCTCAATATGCAGCGCGAATTCGGTGCCGATGACAAAACCGAGAAATGTTCCGACGACGCCGATCGACGCGCCGCTTAAGATGAAGATGCGCAGGATCATGCCGCGCGTCGCGCCCATGGTGCGCAGGATTGCAATGTCGCGCCCTTTGTCCTTCACCATCATGATCATGCCCGAAATGATGTTGAAGGCGGCCACCAGGATGATCAGCGTCAAGATCAGGAACATGACATTGCGCTCGATCTCGATGGCGTTGATGTAGCTGGCTTGGGTTTGCCGCCAATCGACAATGCGGGCGCCAGGACCGGCGATGTCGCCAAGACCGGCGCGGACCGCATCAAGATGGTCGGGGTCTTGTGCGAAAATCTCGATGCTGCTGACGCCATCGCCAAGATTGAAAAAGAGCTGAGCCGCCGCGAGC
>JASHUX010000299.1 GCA_030039775.1 Alphaproteobacteria bacterium
GGCCAGTCGCATGTTCTCATCCATGTCGTGGCTGACATAAACAATCGGAATGTCGAGCTCCTGATGCAGCTTTTCGATGAACGGCATGATCTCGGCCTTGCGGGCGTCGTCGAGCGAGGCCAGCGGCTCGTCCATCAGGAGGATGCGCGGGTTCGATAGGAGAGCGCGGCCGATCGCCACGCGCTGCTTCTCGCCGCCGGAAAGATCGCCCGGCCGCCGTTCCAAAAGCTGATCGAGGCCGAGCAGCCCGACCACGGCATCGAGATCGAGCGCGCCGCTGCCGGCGCCGCGATGCATCCCGTAGCCGAGATTGCCGCGCACCGAGAAATGCGGAAACAATCGCGCCTCCTGGAAGACATAACCGACGCGGCGGCGGCGCGACGGCACGTCGATACCGTCCGCGCTCGAATAGAGCGTCTCGCCCTCGATCGCGATACGGCCGCGGTCAGGCGTCAGCAGGCCGGCGATGCTGTTGACGATCGAGGTCTTGCCCGAGCCCGACGGGCCGTACAGTGCGATGATGCCGGCCGACGCCGTCGCGAAGCGGGCGTGAAGCTCGAACGTGCCGAGCCGCCTCTCGACCGCGACCTCGATCATGCGCCGCGTGTGGCGTTGAGGCGCGCGAAGCCGGCTTCGAGATCGGCGATCAGATCGTCAGTGTCCTCGAGCCCGACGTGAAGCCGCAGCACCGGCCCGGCATCCCATTTTGTCGCGGTGCGAATCCGCTCGGGGCGCGGCGCCGTGATCAGGCTTTCGAACCCGCCCCAACTTGCGCCGAGCCCGAACAGCTCCATGCCGTCGAGCATAGCGTCAATGGCGAGCTTCGAAATGCCGCGCGTGAGGACGATGCTGAACAGGCCGCTCGATCCCGCGAAATCGCGTTTCCAGAATTCATGGCCGGGGCAGTCGGGGAAGGCCGGGTGCAGCACGCGCTCGACCTCGGGCCGCGCCTTTAGCCAACGGGCCACTCTTAGCGCTGCCTGCTCCTGGGCGCGCAGCCGCACCCCGACCGTGCGCAGGCCGCGCAGCGCGAGATACGCGTCGTCGGGGGCGGCGTGATAGCCCAACTGCAGCGCGGATGTTTTCACCGGCGCGAAACTATCTCTGGTGCAGATGCAAACGCCCATCATCGCGTCGGAATGGCCGACGATGTACTTTGTCGCCGAGATGATGGAGACATCCACCCCCATCGTCAGCGGCCGCAGGAACAGCGGCGAGCCCCAGGTATTGTCGATCATGGTGGCGATGCCGTGTGCCTTCGCCACCGCGACGATGGCCGGCACGTCCTGCACCTCGAAAGTCAGCGAGCCCGGGCTTTCGAGGTAGATCACTTTGGTGTTCGGCTTGACGAGAGTCGCGATGCCGGCGCCCACCATCGGGTCGTAAAAGTTGTACGCGACGCCGAACCGCGCGAGGAACCCCGTGGTGAATTGCCGCACCGGGCCGTAGACACTGTCGGGCACCAGTACGTGATCGCCGGCCCTGAGATAGGCGAGGAGTGCCGCGACGCAGGCCGAGACGCCGGAGCCCACCGCGACGGCGCGCGCGCCGCCCTCGACAGCGGCCATCGCCTCCTCGAGCGCTAAGCTCGTCGGCGTCCCGAACCGGCCGTAAACGACATCGTCGAGGCGTCGCGCCTCGGCCGCCTCCCAATGCGCCATGTTCGGATGCAGGATAGTCGAGGCGTGATAGACCGGCGGATTAACGACGCCGAAATTCTCCTCGGGTTTGCGCCCCGCATGCGTAATCAGCGTGTCCGGCTTTTTCGATTTCGACTTCATGACTTCTCCGCCCGGCCCGTCGCCACTGGCGTATCGCCGGGCAAGCCCCATTCCGCCCACGAGCCGTCGTAGACGGCGACATCCTCGCGTCCGGTAAGGTAAAGCCCGAACGCCAGCACGCAGGCGGTCACGCCCGAGCCACAGCTCGTGACGACCGGCTTGTCCGGCTGCACGCCTGCCTCGTTGAAGCGGCGATCGAGCTCCTCGCGCGGAACCACCGTCTTGTCCGTGGCGTTTGTCAGGCGGGAATAAGGGAGATTGAGGCTGCCGGGGATTCGCCCCGGCCGGCGCCCGGGCCATGGCTCGGGCGCTTTGCCTTCGAACCGTTCGGCGGTGCGCGCGTCCAGCACTTGTTCGGTCTTGCCGGTCAGGTTGGCCGTGATCTGCGCCTTGTTGCGCACCAGCTCGGGCCGGAATTTGATGCGATAGAGTCGCGACGTCGGCGTCGGGATTTCCGCCGTCACCGGCCGTCCCTCCGCCAACCATTTCGGTAAACCGCCATCGAGCACGGCCACGCCCTCGTGTCCGAAGGCGCGCAGCATCCACCACACGCGGGTCGCGCTGACCACGCCGGCCGAGTCGTAGACGACGACGTGATCGCTCGCGCCGATGCCGAGCTCGCTCATCGCCGCGCCGAACGACATCGCATCCGGCAGCATGTGAGGCAGCGGCGAGTCATGATCCGCGACCGCGTCGATGTCGAAGAACACGGCACCGGGAATGTGCCGGGCGCGATAATCTTGCGCGGCGGTCGGCGTCACGCCGGGCATCTTGAAGGAGCCATCCACCACGCGGATGGTCGCGTCGTCGCGATGCGCCGCCAGCCATTCGGTCGACACCAGCGCCTCCGGATGCGCGTAGGACATGGTCACATCACCTCATTGACGGCGATGCAGGAGGTCGCGTTGACCGGGCTGCCATTGATGATTTTGGTCGAGATCGCGACATAGCACAGCGTGTTGCGCTCGGGGTCGAAGAAGCGCCGCACATCGACCGTCTTGAACAGGATGCTGGCGCGCTCGCTGAACACGCGTTGGCCGCTGAGATCGGCCAGCTTGGCGCCGTTTTTGGGCTTGAGCGGTGCCGTGCCGACGCAAGACAGCGACAGGCGCGACGGGTCCTCTGCGGTGCCGACCGCACCGCCGATACCACCGGTGCGCGCTCGCGCCAGATAACAGGCGACGCCGTCGATCGCGTCGTCGTCGAACCGGTCGAGTGCGACCTTGTCGTTCGGCCCGAAGAACCGGAACGTCGTGCTAACCGCGCCGATGCGGGTGCCCTCAGAGCGGCTGCCGAACAGGCCGAAATAAATAGCGCCGAGGATCACGATCACGGCAAGGACCGCGACTCCGATCCACAGTGCGCGTCTCATGCGCGCTTCTTATCCAGCCAGTCCGGCACCGGAAGGTTCTTGGAGCGCAAGAAAACCGGGTTGAACAGCTTAGACTGATAGCGCGTGCCGTAATCGGCGAGGATGGTCACGACGGTATGGCCCGGGCCCAGCTTCTGCGCCGCGCGGATCGCGCCCACGAGGTTGATCGCCGACGACCCGCCAAGAACCAGGCCTTCCTCGCGAATGAGGTTGAATAGCGGCGGCAGCGCCTCCTGGTCCGTGATCTGAAATGCGCCGTCGATCGGCGCGTCCGTGAGGTTGTCGGTGATGCGGACCTGGCCGATGCCTTCCGTGATGGAGTTGCCCGACGCCTTCAGCTCGCCGTGCTCATAATAATTGTAAAGCGAGGCGCCCATCGGGTCGGCGCAATAGATCTTCACGTTCTTGTTTCGCTCTTTCAGCGCCATCGCGACGCCTGCCAGGGTGCCGCCGGTGCCGACCGAGCAGGTGAAGGCGTCGACCTTGCCGTCGGTCTGCGCCCAGATCTCGGGACCCGTCGTTTCGTAATGCGCGCGGCGGTTGGCGACATTGTCGAACTGATTGGCCCAGATCGCGCCTTTCGGGTCGCTGGCCGCGATCTCCGCGGCCAGTCGCTTGGAAACATTCACGTAAGAATTGGGATTGCTGGAAGGCACTGCCGGCACTTGCCGCAGATCGGCGCCGCACAGCGTCAGCATGTCCTTCTTTTCCTGGCTCTGCGTCTCGGGGATGACGATGACGGTGCGATAGCCGCGCGCGTTGCCCACCAGCGCCAGGCCGATGCCGGTGTTGCCCGCCGTGCCCTCGACGATGACGCCGCCGGGCTGGAGGGCGCCTCGTTCCTCCGCGTCCTTTACGATGCCCCAGGCCGCGCGGTCCTTCACCGAGCCGCCTGGATTGAGGAACTCGGCCTTGCCGAGGATGGTGCAGCCTGTCTCTTCCGAGGCCCGACGCAGCTTAACGAGCGGCGTGTTGCCGATGGTTTCGATGAAGTCCCGGCGGATTTGCATAGTGGCGCGAGACTAAGGGCGCGGCGCCGCACGATCAAGTCGCCGAGTTGTGATCGGATGTGTCTTAACCCGCGTCGCGGCTCGGCTATCGTCGGTGCGGTTCGTCAAGAAAGGTCAGCGATGAAAATCTTTCTGGGGATCGTTGGAGTACTCGTGCTCTTGCTCGGCCTTCACTGGATCGGGCAGGGCACGGGGTATTTTTCCTGGCCGCACGGCAATCCGGTCATGGATAACCACATCGAGTGGGCGTATTACGGCATTGCTGCGGCCATTGCCGGCCTCATCATCATCGCTTATTCGCGTCGCCGCAGCCGTTAGGCTGCTACCGCGATTGACTTGGTCGCCGCCGCGCCCACACAATCGCGGCGATGAAAATCCTCGCCCGCTCCGCGCTCGGCGCGCTGCTG
>JASHUX010000300.1 GCA_030039775.1 Alphaproteobacteria bacterium
CTTCCGGATGTCGGCGCGGGTCTTGTCGATCGCGGCGAGGATCTCGCTCTCGGTCGGCTTCGGCTTTACGACGGCGGGCGACAGGGTGGGATCGAGCAACTGATGGGCATCGTCGATGATCGCCAGCTTCTCTTTCTGGCCCTCGGGAATGAAGCTGTTCACGGTCACGGTACGCGCGACTTGCGGCACTGTATCGATCCGTCGCGCAAGCACGGCCGCCGCGGACGGCGAGGGCGTCATCACGTCGATGGTGTACGGCGTGGTATCGGGGTCGCCCATCAGATCCTTGAGTGTCGAAACCGCCTCTTCGTGCTGGCTTTGCAAATGCAGCGGATTGAAATCGAAATCGATATGCGGCGCTACGATCGCCGCTGCGATTGCGATTGCCGCCGCAATCCCGAGCACCCACCGACGGCGTTCGATGAGCAGCCGGCCCACCGGCACCGCGGGGCCGAAGCCGACAGCGTGCGGCTCACCGCGCGGTCGCAACAGGGTGAGGAGCGCCGGCAGCAGGGTCAGGTTCAGTACCAGCGCGACCACCATCCCGAAGCCGGCGATCAGGCCGAGATCGGCGACGCCGGTATAGTCGGTCGGCACAAAGGACAAGAAACCGACGGCGGTCGCTGCCGCCGCGATGGCCAACGCACGGCCGATGCCGCGGGCCGTGCGCTGCAATGCGACGGCAAGATCGTCAAGCCGATACCGCTCGTCGCGGTAGCGCAGGCTGAACTGGATGCCGAAATCCACGGCGATCCCGACGAACAGAACGGCGAAGGCGATCGATATGGGATTGAGGGCGCCGACAACGAGCACGGCGAAATCGGCACAAGCCACGAGTCCGACGAGCAGCGTCGCCACGATGGCTACGACAATACGGATCGAACGCAGGCCTAAGATAAGCCAGAATAACAGCAGGCCGATGGACAGCGCACCCGACACGCCGGCGCCGCGTTTCAGGGTGGCAAACTCGGCGTCGGACAGGGCGACCGGCCCGGTGACGCGGACGCGGACGCCACGATCGGGCGTGAGTCGAAGCTTTTCCGCCGCGGCATGAACCGCAGCGGCCGCCTGCCTGCCCGGTTGCAGCTTGGCGAAATCGAGGCGCGGCTTGGTGAGAATGAAGCGACGCAACTCGCGCGAGGTCGGTTGCCGCCCGCTCAACAGGTGCTGCCACGATAGCGGCGCATAACGGTTGCCGAGAGCGGCCTCTGTCGCATCGGCGACGGCGTTGAACGTAGCGTCGAGCTTGTCTCCGGCGGGCGCCGCGTTGTGAATTACGCCTTGCGCAGCCAAATCGAGTGCGTTGAACACGCCACGCAGGCTCGGATCCGCCGCCAGCGTGCCGAGCAACGGCTGCGCCGCGATGATTTGATTGGTAACCTGCTCGACGGAGTGCGTTGACAAGAACAGCAGCCCCTCGCGCTCGAAGAATTCGCCGGCCGTCGCGCGACGCACGTCTTTGAAAAGGTTCTTTTCTCCGCGCAGGTAGTTGGTGAGCCCGGCACTGGCGTCTTCCGCGCGATCCGGCGTGTCTCCATCGACCACGACGACCAGCAGATCCACGTTCTGTGGGAAGGCTCGCTCCATCTCGCCTTCGCGTTGCCGCCACTGCAAATCCGGCGACATCAGCTTGTCGATGTCGGTGTCGACGCGTAGGCCGCGGGCCCCGACGATCGCGCCGACGACGGTCAGCAAGAGCAGGCCGGCCGTAATCCACGCCGCGCGGCGACGGCTGAAGTCGACGACGCCAACGATAAAGCCTGCAAACGTCCCGCGATGAATACGGTAGAGGAGCGCCACGGGATTGATCCCGGCGCGGAAGCCGGCGGAGCCTGAAGTACGGTAATTGCTCTTCACGAAAACACTCGATCTGAGGATGCTCCAACTATCGCCGATGCGGACGCAGACGCGTCCACGGACCCTGCGTCGCAGGCCGACGCGCAGCATGACATCCGAAGAGAACAAGGCGAAAAAAAGGCGGAGGGGGACGGAAAGCTCTTTATTGAAGCGTGTCCTGCCGTTGTGCAAGCGGTCAAGAAAATTCTACCCCGGATGTTCTGGGGGCAGCACCAGGATGGTCGGGGTCTTCGGCAGCATGGCCCGCGACAACGTGACGCTGGAACCCTCGATTTTCTTCACCGGATAGCGGGTGCCGACGAGGTCCAGGAAATGCTCGAGCACGCGAGGCGTGAAGTAATGCATCGGGATTGTGAGCGGCGCCCTGATCTGATCGATCACCTCCATCATGTCGCGTTGGCCGAGCGTATAGGCGCCGTCGACGGGTGCGATCAGCACGTCGATTTCGCCCATTTCCGCCAAATGTTCCGGCGTCAGCGTGTGATGAAGATGGGATAAATGGGCGATGCAGAGATCCGCGATCTCGAAAATGAAGATCGAGTTTCCGCCGAACTCCGTCCCATAATTGTAGTCGCGGATATTGGTGGAGACGTTGCGGATATGAACGTCCCCCCACTTCAGATCGTAATGCGGGATGCCGTTGCCGGTGTTCCAGCCGCGCAGGATCAGCTTGATGCCTGGATCGGGGTCGTCGCTGTAATGTGTCGGATGCGCGTGGTTCATCGTCGCAATGTCCGGTGTGAAATCGGGCCGGATAAAATCGTTGTAGTCGGTGACGATGCTGACGCCGGCGGGACTGCGGATCGCGAAACTGGCGTGGCCGATAAAGGTGAGATCGACGGTACCGGGCGTTGTCGCGGCGGCAAGCCGCAATGCGGTGGGTAGGTCGGCGACGGCGGGCGAGCAGCCCGCGGCGGCCGCCGGCATCGCGCGCCATACCAACACGACAGCGAAAAGAAGAAACCGTACCGAAACGGTCCTAGCGCCCGCCTTCATCGACCAACTTCGCATGGCCGCGCAGACGATGCGTAAGGCCGGCGATTATGTCGCTCAGCAACGCGCTCCGTGCCAACGGCAACCGCCCGGCCAATAGCGTGAATTCGGCGACCCCGCGATCGCCTTGCGACCCGGACTTGGTGATGGTGTAAAGTGCCGCTTCGTCGCTGTTGCGGAATACGGCGAATAGGGCCTTCCCGTCGTGGAGGCCGATGGCGTAATCGCGCCACTGCCCCCGCATGACTTGGCGACTGTAAAGCGACAGCAAGAGATTGAGCTCGCCGCGACTGAAAAAAATCGGCTTGGCTCGCCGCCTGACCTCGCTTAAGCGGACAATCGTTGCCATTGGATGCTCGGTGTACCGGCTCCCTCTGCCCCCTAAACAAGTGGATTTTCCCTATTTTTCGGCGCAGGTCCAGTGTCCCGGCGCGCCACAGCGCCAACCTCGGGCGCGCCCGCAAGTTTATGTCGCGCCCGCCCAAACTCTATGCTAGCCAACAGCTTATGGGCGGGGTTCCGGAGTAACGCGTGAGCGACATTTTTAAGGAAATCGATGAGGAGCTGCGGCGGGAAAATTTTGCCAAGCTGTGGAAGCGCTACGGCAGTTACATCATTGGTTTCGTCGTATTGGTGATCGTCGCAACCGGCGTCTATGTGGGCTGGCGACAATACGATGCGCGATTGCGCGCGGAGGAAGGTGAACGCTACCAAGTCGCGCTCGACCTGTTGCATCAGGACAAACTCAAGGAAGCAAATGCCGCGTTCGCCGCGCTAGCCCAAGATTCCGGTCGACGCGCGGTGCTCGCCCGTTTCGAGGAAGCGGCGATCTTGGTGCGGAACCGTGATCTGCCGGGCGCTGTCGCGCGCTATGACACGATCGCCGGCGACACTTCGGTCGATCCCGCCTTCCGCGACCTAGCCATCATTCTGGCGGCGCAATACGGCCTGACCCACGATAACGCGGCGCAGATCATCGCGCGCTTGCAGCCGTTGGCCGCTGCAGATGGACCGTGGCGGCCGAGCGCGATCGAGCTGACGGCGCTGGCGCAACTCAAAGAAGGCGATAAAAAAGCAGCTCGTGCCAACTACCAGCGCCTAGCCGACGACCGAACGGCGCCTCAGGGAATGCGCACCCGTGCTGCTGAAATGGTCGCGGCGTTGGCGCAATGAATAGCGGGAGTGAGATGCCGTGAAACGGAGCATGTTGCTGTTATTTTCAGGGTTGGCGCTGCTCGTGAGCGGGTGTCACGGCATGAACGACACCATGTCGGATTGGACCGACTCCATTTTTGGCCGCGATGAAAAACCGCCGCTCCCCGGCAAGCGGATCGATGTGTTGGTGGCCGACCGCACAGTAACGCCCGATCCCGCCCTGCGCGCTCAGGCGGTCAAGCTTCCTCGTCCCGAACCGAATAGCGAGTGGCCCGATTCCGGCGGCTTCCCCGATCACGCGATGCAACACTTGGCGCTTGCAGGGTCGCTCAAGCAGATTTGGCGGGTCGATGTCGGCGAAGGCGACTCCCGCTATACCCGGATCACGTCGCAGCCGGTGGTCGCCAACGGCCGCATTTACGCGCTCGACGGCGAAGACGTCGTATATGCGCTCAACGCCGCCGACGGCGGCCAGGTGTGGAAATTCAAAACTAAAGAAAAGCGCGATCGCGACGACGCATTTGGCGGCGGCGTAGCCTATTACAACAACCGAATCTATGTTCTGACCGGATACGGCAGCGTCTTTGCGCTCGACGCGGCAACCGGACGTCAGATTTGGCGGCACGCGACCGACGTACCGTTCCACGGCTCGCCGACCGTGATCGACGGCCGCATCTTGGCGGTCAATGTCAACAATCAGTTGGTGGCGCTCGACGCAGCCGACGGACATCAACTCTGGATTCACACCGGCCTTCCTGAAGGCGCCGACATTCTCGGCACGCCGGCGCCGGCGGTGGCGGGCGATACCGTGGTCGCCGCCTATTCCTCCGGCGAGATTTATGCGCTGCGGCTCGAAAACGGGCATCCCGAATGGTCCGATAATCTGGCCACGTCGCAACCAATGGGCGCGTTGAGCTCGCTCGCAGATATTCACGGCCGGCCGGTAATCGACCGCGGCCGGGTGTTCGCGGTCAGCCACAGCGGCCGCATGGTGGCGATCGACCTGCGCACCGGCGATCGCGTATGGGAGCAAGATGTCGGCGGCACGCAGGGTCCCTGGGTCGCGGGCGATTATGTCTATGTCTTGAGCAACGACGTCCGCCTCCTGTGCATGACGTGGAAGGATGGGCGCGTGCGCTGGGCGACCGAGCTGCCGCGTTACGACAATCCGGAAAAGAAGCGTGACCCGATCAAATGGGCGGGACCGCTTCTGGCCGGCGACCGGCTGATCGTGATCTCGTCCGACGGTGTCGCGTTTTCGGTGTCGCCATATACCGGCAAGGC
>JASHUX010000301.1 GCA_030039775.1 Alphaproteobacteria bacterium
GGGACGCGGCGCGGCGCGAAGGCCGCTATGCCGGGTCGAGCCAGGACAAGGCCGACGGCTTCATCCATTTCTCCACCGCCGACACGATTATCGAAAGCGCCGCGAAGCATCGCGCGGCACAATCGGGGCTGGTCCTGATCGCGGCCGAGCCGGAGCGGCTCGGCCCTGCGCTCAAATGGGAGGCGTCGCGCGGCGGCAAATTATTTCCGCATCTTTATGGCGCGCTCGAAATCGACCATGTTAAATGGGTGACGGACTTGCCGCTCGGTGCGGACGGCAACCATATTTTCCCGCCGCTCGATTGAGGTTTCGATGTTCGCCGATTACGCCTTGACCCTGTTGCGCCGGCTGCCGCCCGAAGCGGCGCATCGCGCCACGTTGCGCGGCTTGGCGATGGGGTTGGCGTCGCACAGCCGCACGCCCGATCCGGCGCGGCTCGCGGTTCGGCTGTGGGGGCGGCTGTTTCCCAATCCGGTCGGATTGGCGGCGGGCTTCGACAAAAACGCCGAGGTGCCGGACGCGATCCTGGCCTTAGGTTTCGGCTTCACCGAGGTCGGCACGGTCACGCCAAAACCGCAGCCGGGTAATCCGAAGCCGCGCCTATTCCGTCTCGAGGAAGACCGCGCGGTCATCAACCGGCTCGGCTTCAACAGCGACGGTCTCGACATCGTCCAGCGCCGCCTCGCCAAGCGACGCGAGCGGCGCGGTGTCGGCATCGGTCCGGTCGGCGCCAATATCGGCCGCAATCGCACGACCGCCGATGAGATCGAGGACTATGTGCAGGGGGTGCGCACGCTCGCCCCGCTGGTGGATTATCTCGTCGTCAACATCTCGTCGCCCAATACGCCCGGCCTGCGCGAACTGCAACGCAAGAACGCCGTCGAGCGATTGATCGAGCGCGTGCTGCCCGCACGCGCCGAGGCGATGCCGAACGACCCGCCGCCGCTGCTGATCAAGATCGCGCCCGACCTGACGCCGGAAGAACGGTCCGACCTGGCGCAGGCCGCGCTCGGGGGCGGCGTCGACGGGTTGATCATCGCCAACACCACCGTGGCGCGGCCCGATGGGCTTCGCAGCGGCAATGCCCACGAACCGGGCGGCTTGAGCGGACGGCCGCTGATGGCGCCGTCGACGCAACTCATCGCCGAGATGGCGCGCCTCACCGGTGGACGCATCCCCATCATCGGGGTCGGCGGCATATCGTCGGGCGCCGACGCCTACGCCAAGATCCGCGCCGGCGCCAGTCTGGTGCAGCTTTATACCGCGCTGACCTTCGACGGGCCGGGCCTGGTGCAGCGGATCAAGCGCGAGCTCGACGCGCTGTTGGCACGGGACGGCTTCGCCACCGTCGCCGAAGCGGTCGGCAAATCGATGCCGCGGCAAACCGAGCCACTGTTGTGAGCTTTCGCATTCTCGGCGGCCTGCGCGAGGTCGCGGCGCAGTATGACGGCTACGTGCTCGATCTATGGGGCGTGCTGTTCAATGGCCGCGCGCCGACGCCGCATGCGCTCGACACGCTCAGGGAATTGCGCGCGGCCGGCAAGCGTACCGTCGTACTGTCGAACGCACCGCGCCGCGCCCAACTCGTCGGCGCCCGGATGAACGAGATCGGCATTCCCGCCGATCTCTACGACCATGTCCATTCCTCGGGCGAGGAAGCGTGGCAGCATCTGAAGGCGCGCGACGATGCGTTCTATGCGTCGCTTGGTCCCGCCTGCTTCCATATCGGGCCGCAGCGCGACGACAATATGATCGAGGGCGTCGGCCTGCGCCGCGTGCCGTCGATCGAGGAGGCCGACTTCATCCTCAACACCGGGCCGGGCGCCGACGAGAAGATCGAGGATTTCGAGGCGATGCTGCAGGCCGCGCGGCGGCGCGACCTAAAAATGGTCTGCGCCAATCCCGACCTGGTGGTCGCGTACGGCGACAAGCTGTTTCTGTGCGGCGGCGCGATCGCGCAGCGTTACGAAGAACTCGGCGGCACGGTGCGCTGGCACGGCAAGCCGCTGCCCGACGTCTACGAGACCGCGTTCAAGCTGCTCGGCGTTTCCGACAAGAAGCGCATCCTCGCGGTCGGGGATTCCATTCGCACCGATATTGCCGGCGCCAATGCCGCCGGCATCGACTCGTTGTTCGTCGCCACCGGCATCCACGCCGAGGAACTGTCGGCGATCGATCCGCAACGCCTCACGGCCGCCTTCGGCACACACGGCGAAAATCCGACGGCGGTCATCGAATATTTTCGGTGGTGACCGAGCGCTATTCCTTGATCGGCATCCAAACCTCGATGGGACCGTCGCCTGTCCGCGAATCGAATTCTTTCTTGTAGAGCTCGAAGTTGGGCGCGTTCGCGAATTCCATTTGGGATTCGGGAAGCCATTTGTTCCAGATCGTGTAGTGCGTCCGGCGCAGCTGGGAAACGTGCCCGCGATGGGAAAAGACGGCGTATTTCCGCCGCGGAAGCCGAAACACGGTGAACCCGTTCGGCAGTTCCGAAAAATCGGCGAC
The DNA here is from genome assembly GCA_030039775.1 of Alphaproteobacteria bacterium. Lineage (GTDB taxonomy): Bacteria > Pseudomonadota > Alphaproteobacteria > ATCC43930 > CGMCC-115725 > JAATGI01. The sequence goes on from JASHUX010000301.1 coordinate 2,509, forward strand.
CCGCACGCCGGCGACATAGTCGAAACCGCCGTCGCTTTTGAAATTGCCGCTGACACCATAGGTTTCAGGCCCAACCTGGCGTGGGACCTGGCCGATATGCGGCGCGAAGCGTTGCCATTGTGTCGGGATCGCCTCGTTGGTCTCGAACGTGTAGTGGGCGCCGATGCCCGCGATCAGAAGTTCCTCGGAAATTTTGATTTGAGGCGGCGCGAGGTCCGTCAGCAGCGTCTTGTCCATTCGTAACGGCTCCATGAGCGTCAGGGTTGCGACAGAGCCATCGGCGCGGAGGGTTCGGGCGGCATCCCGAAATAATCGCGGAACGCACGGCTGAAGGCTTCGTGCGACCCGTAACCCGCGTCGAGCGCCACCGTCAGGATATCCGGCGCGCCGGCCGCCAGTTTTCTCGCCGCCTCGCTCAGCCGCCGACCGCGGGCATAGCGCATGAGCGAATGCCCGGTAGCCGCGCCGAA
>JASHUX010000302.1 GCA_030039775.1 Alphaproteobacteria bacterium
GACGATATGGCTGACACGGTCGAGTTCGATCATGCCGCGGCGCGCTCCGCCGCAAGCTGCAACACAAAATCGGCCGCCAGTGCCAACAGCGTGACGGGAATGGCACCGAGCAAGACCAGGTCGATGGCATATTGGCCGATGCCCTGGAAGATGAAGCTGCCGAGTCCGCCGCCGCCGATCAGCGCCGCGATCACCGCAAGCCCGATGGTCTGCACCAGGACGATGCGCAGACCGGCCAGGAATACCGGCAGGCCGAGCGGCAATTGTGCGTGGAAAAAAATCTGGCGCGGTGTAAAGCCCATGCCGCGCGCCGCGTCGATGACCGCCGGATCGGCGGCTTCGATGCCGGCGACGCTGTTGCGCACGACGGGCAATAGCGCATAGAGCACCAGCGCCACGATGGCAGGCGCCATGCCGATGCCGTGAATGCCGATGGCCGCCAGCGCCGGCACCGCAATCGCCAGCGCCGAGAGCGGCCCAATCAAAAGGCCGAACAGCGCGACCGATGGAATAGTCTGGAGCACGTTGAGCGTGCCGAACAGCGCCGGTCTAATGCGCGGCCGCCGCGTCGCCCAGAAGCCGAGCGGCACGCCGATAACGAGCGCCGGCACGAGTGCGCCCACGACCAACTCGCCGTGCCGCGCCAGTTCGGCGGCGAAGGCGCCGCGCTGTGCCGCGAACTCGCGCAACAGCGACACATGATCGAACGTGCCGTGCAGCGTCATTGCCGCTGTATAGACGACGAAGGCGCACGCTATGGCGAACCGCATCGCGGGTTTGAGCGTTAAGCGCTGCACGGCGTCGATGACGGCAAACGCCGCGCACAGCGCTATCAGCCAGAAGCCCCAACCCAGCGATACGCGCGCCGCGGCTGGAAGACCGTGCGACAAGCGGGCGGCGCCCATGCCGGCGGCGTCGAGCACCAAGATCGACAATATCGCCGCAATGACCAACATCGCACGACGCAGGTTCGGCATGGCAGGAAGTTGGGACAGGACGATCAGCACACCGGCGAAGGCAACGACAAGAAAGAGGATCGGCTTGTCGACGGCATGCCAGATCGCGATCGGCGCGCCGGAGATCAGCCGGTTTGGCGCTTGCGTCAGGAACGGGCCAAATAGGCCGCCCAGCGCGAACACCGCCATCAAGACCGGAACGGTGCGGTTGCGGCTCATTTATGCAACGACAGGAGATAATCGGCGGCGACCGCGCCGGCCTCCATGCCGTCGACCGAAATCTTGGCGTTGAGGCTTTGCAAGACCGGCAACGTCAGCGTCGCAAATACCGGATCGAGGATCGCCGGGAGATCGGGATGCGCGGTCACGACCGCGGCGCGGACCACGGGCGCCGGCCGATAAACCACTTGCGCGCCCTCGTCGTCTCGAAGCGCGACCAGCCCCAGCACGGCCAAGGCGCCGTCGGTGCCATAGGCCATGCCGGCATTGACGCCGGAGATATTTTCCGCGGCCGCACGGATCGTCGCCGCCGTGTTGCCGCCGGCCAACGTCAGAACTTGGCGGCGCGTCAGCGCGAAGCCGTAGGTCTTTTCGAACGACGGTAATCCGCCCGGACTGTTAGCGAACTCGGCCGAGGCGGCGAGCCGCACCGCTCCGCCGCCATCGACGTAGCGCGCGAACTGTTCGAGCGTGTCGAGCTTCAAATCGCGGCGCACCGCGATGGCCCAGGTGTTGTCGGCCGGCGCCGGCTCGAACCAGACCAGATTATTCTTGGCGCGGTCGAGTTGCTTGACGCGCTCATAGCCTTTCGCGGCATCGCGCCATGCCGAGTCGTTTTCCGGCCCGAAGAAGAACGCGCCGTTGCCGGTGTATTCGGGATAGACATCGATCTCGCCGGCGATCAGCGCGCGGCGCACGATTTGGGTCGGGCCGAGCTGCAGCTTGCCGTGCGCGGCGATGCCGTGACGTTGCAGCAGCAGCAGGATCATGTTGCCGAGTAGCGCGCCCTCGGTGTCGATCTTGGACCCGACCGCGATGTCTGCCCGCGCCGCGGCGAACGGCGTCCAGGCCAACAGCAGGATCAGCAACAGGCGTGTCAGCATCGCCGTCATCATGCCCGAGACGCAGGCCACAACCAAGCGATCGGCGATTGCACGGCGCGTCGAATGATGGATTGATGCGGCGACAAAAGAGGAGGAGCGCATGAACGTCCGGCCCGTCCGCCGCATCGTCACCGGGCACGATCCGAAGGGCCGCGCCATGGTGGTTTCCGACGCGCCGTCGCCCCACATCCGCCTGTCGCCGTCGCGCCCCGGCGTCGCCTACACGAACCTGTGGCAGACCAACCGCATGCCGGTGCCGATCCAAGGCGCGACCGATCCCGTCACCGAGGCGATGAATCTCGAGCCGCCACCGAACGGCTGCAACCTGCGCTTTGTCGAGTTCGAACCGGAGTCGGCGCAGCTTCGCGGCGCCGATCCCGCCGCGGCGCGCGCCGCGTTTGCCTCGATGGGCGGCGCGCAGCACGCGCTGACGCAAGAGGCGAATGCGCGCCATCCCTGGATGCACCGCACCAAATCGGTCGATTACGGCATCGTCATTTCAGGCGAGATCTATCTTATCCTCGACGACGAGGAGGTGTTGATGCGCCCGGGCGACGTCTGCATCCAACGCGGCACCAACCATGCCTGGGCCAACCGGTCGGAAACGAATTGCGTGATGGCGTTCGTACTGATCGACGGCGACCCGGGCCCGGCGACGTGAACCAGCGCCGTCACGACATCGACGCCCTCGCCGCCGGGCTGATGATTTTGTTCTGCGCAATCTGGGGCTTGTACCAGGTCGCGACCAAGGTCACCAACGCCGGCATTTAGCCGATCTTCCAGGCGGGACTACGCTCGGTCGGCGCCGGCATATTGCTTTACGCATGGTCGTGGTGGCGCGGCATCAAGCTGTTCGAGCGCGACGGCTCGTTTTGGCCCGGCATCGCGGCCGGTGTGTTGTTCGCGCTGGAGTTCGCGGTCCTGTTCCCCGGCCTCAATCATACCACGGCGTCCCGCGCGGTCGTGTTCCTCTATTGCGCGCCGTTCGCTGTGGCGATCGGCACGCATTGGCTGGTCTCCTCGGAACGGCTCGGCCTCCGCCAGATCGCAGGGATGATGATGGCGTTCGGCGGCATCGTGGTGGCGTTCGGTGAGGGCTTCGCCGATGCGACCGGCGACACGCTTTTGGGCGACGCGATGGTCTTGGCCGCGGGACTATTGTGGGGTGCGACGACGGTGACGATCCGCGTGTGGCTGCCGACCACCAGCGCCAACAAGGTTTTGTTCTACCAGCTCGCGGTATCGGCGATCGCGTTGCTGGCGCTGTCGCCGGTCGTCGGCGAACCGGGCTTCACCCATCCGACGTTGCTGACCTGGGGCGCGCTCGCATGGCAGATCGTCATCGTCGCATTCTGCACCTATCTCGGCTGGTTCTGGCTGATCACGCGCTATCCGGCGGCCAAGCTCTCGGCGTTTTCGTTCCTGACGCCGCTGTTCGGCATGTTGTTCGGCGCGGTGTTGCTGAGCGAACACATCACGCCGCTGCTGATCGTCGCGATGGCGCTGGTCGCGCTCGGCATCTGGTTGGTGAGCAGGAAGTCATCAGTCGACGGTGTTCCGTTATCAGTGCCGCCGAGCGAGCTGATCGCTGAAGACTGACAACCGCGAACTCACTTGTGGTAATGAGGCGTCTGGCCGAGACGCAGCACGCGCTTCGCGTTGCCTTCGTACAGCATCGTGCGCTCGGCGTCGGTGAGATCGAGCTGATCCAGCACCTTGATGATGTCGCGGATGAACAGCGGCCCGCCTTCGGGATCGAATGGGCAATCGGTGCCGAATAGCACGTGCTCGCAGCCGAAGAAATCGAGCCCGCATTTGGTGCCGGACAATGAGCCGTTGATCGCGGTGTCGCCGTAGAACTGGCGGAAATAATCGACCGGGCGTTTGCCCTTGGCCTTCATCCTTTCGATGATCTTGAGATATTCCGGTTCGGCGCCCTCGCGCTTGCCGAGCTGATCGAGACCGAGCCCGACGCGCGCTTCGAGATAGGGGATCATCGCGCCCAGATGGTGCGTAATGATCTTGAGATTGGGCCAGCGGTCGAAAAAGCCCGAGAACACCATGCGCGCCATCGCGGCGCTTGTCTCGTAGGGCCAGCCGAACACCCACCAAATGTCGAACTTGGATTTGTTCTCGCTCTGATAGTCGGCGTGGGTGTGCGGCCGGGTCGGGTGCATCCAGATCGGCAGATCGTAATCGGCGAGGCGCGCGAAGATCGGCGCGAACTCCGG
>JASHUX010000303.1 GCA_030039775.1 Alphaproteobacteria bacterium
GTAATCGCGCGTCATTTCGAACAGCATCGTCACCGCAGTCATCGCGGCGCCGGTGCCGCTGCCGACCATGGCGCACATGCCGATGATCGCGAGCGCCGGAATGCCGGCCTCCGGCATGGGATGAATGAAATCGACCAGCGCGCCGAAGGCGCCGCCCAACGTCGCGCCCATGAACAGGGACGGCGAGAAAATGCCGCCCGACGCGCCCGAGCCGAGCGTGGTCGAGGTCGCCACCAGTTTCGCCGCGAACAGAAGCGCCAGGAGTCCGAAGGCGTCGATGCGATGCAGCAGCACCGCCTGGATGGTCGCGTACCCGACGCCTTCGACGAAATAATGCCCGTAGAAACGAAACAGCGCGTAGATCAGCACGCCGACGCCGAGCATGCCGACGGCATGCCGCAAATAGGCGTTCCCGATCTTCACAAACAAATCCTCAGCGAGATGAAGACCGCGAATGAAGCCGGTCGCGGCAAGGCCGCACAGTCCGCCAAGGATCGCGTAGAGCAGCAGACTTACCGCCGAGCCGGCGTGCGTCCCGAGCGTCGGCGACGGCGGCACGAAAAACGCCGGCTGCGTGCCGAGAAACAGGCGGCCGACGAAGGTCGCGGTGCCGGTCGACAACGCCACCGGCAGGAAGGTCCGGGCGCTCACCTCCGGCAGCATCAGCTCGATGGCGAACATGACGCCGCCGATCGGCGTGTTGAAGGTGGCGGCAATGCCCGCGCCGGCCCCTGCCGCGACCAGCGTGATGCGCTGCCACGGCGCCATTTGAATAAGCTGGCCTAGAGTCGACCCGATCGAGGCGCCGATCTGGATGATCGGGCCTTCGCGTCCGATCGAGCCGCCGGTGCCGATCGACGACGCGGACGCGAGCGATTTCACCAACGCGACCTGCGGCCGGATAATGCCTTGCTTATAGAAGATCGCGTCCATCACCTCGGGGACGCCGTGACCCTTGGCCTCGGGCGCGAAATTGGTGACGAGGAACGTCACGACCAGGCCGCCGATCACCGGGACAAAAATGACCAACCAGCCCCACGGCGCCGGCCCGGTGAACTCGTTGGCGTTGTAGGCGAACGAAAACTGGCCGAGGAACATCCAATTGTGGATGACCGCGATCAGGGCGCGAAAGGCGACCGCGCCGAGGCCGGTGCCGACGCCCATCGCCACGCCAAGGAGCGATAGGGTGAGGAGGCCAATCGAACGTGGGCGGATGAGAGGAGCGATATCAGACATGAAAGACGGACGAAAACAGGGGAGCGGAAATTAGAGTGTACCGCAGGCGCCGTTCATTAAATCCCCGTAATCTTTACCTCGGAGCCGGAATCCCCGTATAGAAGCGGCTCCCGCCCATGGCCGTTTCCCAGCCCGACGCCTCGCCGACCACGCCGCTTGCGCTTTATCGCGCGCGACGCGAGGCCGGCGACTTGTCGCCCGACCCGGCGCAGGAGGAGGCGATCCGTCGGCTCGACGCGCTGGCGGCACAGCTTGCGGACTACAGGCCCACCAATGGCGCGCGCGGTTGGCGGGCGCGGCTCGGCCTCGCCCACGATGCGCCGCCGCCGCGCGGGCTTTACCTCTACGGCCCGGTCGGGCGCGGCAAGTCGATGCTGATGGATCTGTTTTTCGCCGTGGCGCCGGTCGAGCGAAAGCGCCGTGTCCATTTCTATGCCTTCATGCAGGAGGTGCAGGCGCGGCTTCACGCGCGGCGCGCCGATGCGGGCGATCCGATCGCCACGGTCGCGGCGCAAGTCGCGTCCGAAGCGACGCTGCTTTGCTTCGATGAGTTCGAGGTCGTAGACATCGCCGACGCGATGATCTTGGGACGTTTGTTCGAGGCGTTGTTCGCGGCGGGCACGGTCGTGGTCGCGACCTCGAACCGCGCGCCCGACGATCTCTACCAGGACGGCCTGCAACGCGATCGGTTCCTGCCGTTCATCGATGTGTTGAAAGCGCGTATGACCGTGATCGCGCTCGACGGCGCGCGCGATTATCGGCTGCAACGCTTCGCCGGCCGCCAGACTTATTTCATCGGGCCGGCCGGGACCAGGCATCGCGCACTCGAGGCCGCTTTCGCGGACTTGACCGGCGGCGCCGAGGGCAAGCCGGTCGAGCTGACGGTGCTGGGCCGCAAGCTCGCGGTGCCGCGCGCCGCCAAGGAAGTGGCGTGGTTCGGCTTCGACGAATTATGCGCGCGGCCGCTCGGGCCGCCCGATTTCCTGGCGCTGTGCCAAGCCTTTCACACCTTCGTCGTCGAAGGCATCCCGGTGATGAACCGACGGCTCCGGAACGAGGCGAAGCGCTTCACCATTTTCATCGACACGCTTTATGAGGCGCACGGCAATCTGGTGGCGAGCGCCGAAGCGCCGCCCGAGGCGCTGTACCCCGACGGCGAGGGCAGCTTCGAATTTCATCGCACCGTGTCGCGCCTCAACGAGATGCAAAGCGCGGATTACATCGCCGGTCGGCGCGGCTAGAACGACGACGACGTCACCGGGCTCAACAGCGGCTCGCCCGTCTGATAGCGCCGTAAATTCTCGAGAAAAAAATTATCGGCGCGGGCGAGCGTGTTGTGGCCGCTGCTCGAGGTGTGACCGGTGACGCGCACCTTGGGATGCTTCCAATAGGGATGCGATTTGGGCAGCGGCTCTTCGCGGAACGCGTCGAGAATCGCCAGGCCGGGCGCGCCTTTGTCGAGGCCGGCGATCAGCGCCGAGTCGACCACTAGCTCGCCGCGCGCGACGTTGATCAGGATGCTGCCCCGCTTCATCGCCGCGACGAATTTATCGTTCACCAGGTCGGTCGTCGCGTCGGTGCGCGCCGCTGCCAATACCACCACGTCCGCGGTCGGCAACAGCTTGGGCAAATCCGGAAGCGTACCGGTTGCGTCCGCCGCCGGATCGGCACGGCCGTTGCGATTGAGCCCGGTGATTTTGCAGCCAAAGCCCTTGGCGCGGCGCGCGATCTCGCGCCCGATCTCGCCGAGACCGACGATCAGCCAATGGCGCTCCGCGAGTTCATGAAACGGCATGCGTTTCCATTCGCCGGCGGCCTGCGCCGCGCGCGACGCGGCAAGCGGCCAGGTCTCGGCCAGCACGTTCGCGAGCACGTACTCCGCGATTGCCGGCGCCTGGGCATGGGAATTGGTGAGCTTGACGCCTTTCGCCACGACATCGCGGTAACGGGGCGAATCGAGTCCCGTCTGCTGCGTGTGCAGCCATTTGACGCTGCCGTCGAGCG
>JASHUX010000304.1 GCA_030039775.1 Alphaproteobacteria bacterium
TTAGTGCGTCCCTCGACGCTCGCGCCGAGCGTCGCTCGGCGGTCCGCGCTCGGGATGAGGAATGTATTGCCGTGAGGAATGCTCCCTTATCCTGAGCACGCAGCCCGATCCATCAGGATTGGGCGAGTAGTCGAAGGACGCACGATAAATCATGCCGCCGCGATTTGTTTGATCACAGGCGCCTTCGTCTCCAGCGGCAAGCACCCCAAACCCTCAAGCGTGGTGCGCAACATTGCCTCGGCCGGCGTATGCGGCTCGGGGCCAATGAGCGACACGAGCTTGCGGTTGTCGAGCCGCAACGGCTCGCGCCAGAGGTAGTGCATCTCCCACAGACCGCGCGCCAGCGGCCACACCGGCCGCGCCAGGAAAATCGCGAACCATGGGAACCGCTTTACCTTGAGATCGGCGATGCCGGCGGCGCGTCCGACCGCGTCGGTGAAATCCGAACCGCGCTCGAACCAATGGCCGCCGAAATGCACCGTCTCGGCAGGCGCGAGCTTATCGTCGATTTCGGCGAGCCGCGCGATCGCCTCGGCGAGATCGGGCAAATAGGCGAAGCCGTGGCCAACATCGCGCTTCCCCGGATAGGTGATCGCGCCCAGCGCCCTGCCGGATTTCACCATCGCGGTGCCGAACCAGGAGCTCGGCGCGTTGGCGCCGATGAAGTCGGCCGCGCGCACCACCAGCGACCGCACGCCATCGCGGGCCGCTTCTTGCAGCCGCCGCTCCATCGCCACGCGGATGCGGCCTTTGACCGTCAGCGGGTTCTGCGGCGCCGTTTCGCCAACGAACGCGCCCGCGTCCGGCCCGTAATTGTAAACGTTACCCGGCAGGATCAGCCGCGCGCCTGACGCCTTGGCCGCAGCGATGCTGTTCTCCAGCATGGTCAGGCCCCAATCGTCCCAATGCGCGTAACGGGCGGGATGAGCGCCGTGAAAAATCACGGCCGCGCCGTCGGCGGCGTTCGCGACATCGGCGGCATTCATCGCATCGCCTTTCACCCACGAAAGACCCGGGATGCGTCCGAACCGCTCAGCGACCGCCTCGGGCCGCCGCGTCAGCGCCTTGACCGTCCAGCTACGCCGCAGGAAAGCCGTCGCGACCTCGCCGCCGATGCCGCCGGTTGCCCCTAGAACCAGGATCGCGTTCGCCATGACACCCTCCATCCGATTTCGATGGGATCAATCTGACGTGCCACACGATCAAAATAAATTGCTGAAATACGTACCGATGATATACATAAATATATGAACAATTTTCGGCTTCCCAACCCAATTATCGCGGTCGTCCCTGCGGAAGCAGGGACCCAGGGGCTACCGCATATCGGATTCCCACTTTCGCGGGAATGACGAGGAGAGGATCGGCCTAGACGTGGCTTCAACGGAAAACTGGGATTTGGCGAGGGCCTTCCTGGCCGTGGTCGAGACCGGAAGCCTGTCGGGCGCCGCACGAACCCTCGGTCTCACGCAACCGACGATCGGCCGTCAGATCGGCGAATTCGAGACGCAGCTCGGCGTGCCGCTGTTCACGCGCTCGCGGCACGGCGTCAGGCCGACCCAGGCGGCGCTCGACCTCAAGCCCCACGTCGAGACCATGGCGGCGGCGATGGCGGCGATGAAGCGCGCCGCGTCGGGCGAGGCCGACGACGCGCGCGGCACCGTGCGCCTGACCGCGAGCGAGTTCATGGGCGCGGCGGTGCTGCCGCCGATGCTGGCGCGTTTTCAGGACGAGCATCGCGGCATAGCGGTCGAGTTGGTTCTGTCCAACCGCATCACCGACCTGTTGCGCCACGAGGCCGACATCGCCGTGCGCATGGTGCGACCCGATCAGGCGGCGCTGGTCGCGCGCCATATCGGCCGCTTGCCGGTATCGCTTTACGCGCATCGCGACTACGTCGCGCGCCGCGGCATGCCGACGACGTTGGAGGATTTGACAACACATGCCGTGATCGGGTTCGACGCCGACCCGTGGAGCGCCCGCGCGCTCGCGGCGCAAGGCGTGCCGGCGACGCGCGATTTGTTCAAGCTGCGCACCGATTCCGACATGGCGCAGCTCGCGGCGCTGCGCGCCGGTTACGGCATCGGCGGCTGTCAGGACGCCTTCGCGCGGCGCGATCCCAATCTCGTGCCGGTCATGCCGGGCGCGCTCGATTTGGCGCTCGATTGCTGGCTCGTCATGCACGAGGATTTGCGCGAAAGCCGCCGCGTGCGGCTGCTGTTCGACCACCTCGCCGCAGAACTGACGGCGTATCTACGGAATTAGTATGCCGCTCTAGTGCGGCCGGTCGGTGTTGTTGATGTGCCGGTCGCCGGCGAGCCAACGCTTCAGCTCGCTATGCGCGTCGGCGCGGCGCATCTGGTCGATCTCCGCCGCGTTCGGCGGATCGACGGTGAATTCGAGCGGCAGCTTGTCGGGGCTCGAGACATAGAGCGACAAGCAGTAGCCGTGATCGATAGTGCGGAACTGAATGTCGTTGGCCTTCAATCGGCCCGCAATTTCGTCGAAGGTCTTTTGCGACACCTTGAAGGAGATGTGCCAGGAATTGCCGATCTCGGGATGGATCGCCTTGCTCTTCTCCCACACCTCGTCGTCGGCGTATTGGAAGAACGCCAGCGCGCCGCCGTCGCCAAGCGCGAAAAAGGTGTGGCAGTAATCGACCTCGCGGCCGACGGCCTTGTTGAAATTCCTCTCGCACCAGGTCGCGACCAGCGGGATGCCGAGAATGTCCTCGATGAAGTGCCGGTTCGCTTCCTGGTCCTTCACCGCGTACGCATGGTGATGGAGCCGCATCGGCGGCTCGTTCAAAAGCTTCGGCTTCGCGGCGGTCTGAACTTTGGTCTCGATCGTGTCGGGCATCGCTGCCTCCCGCATGTCCTCTCCCAACAGGATGCGCCAACCGGCCCTAACGTCAAGAGCGGCGCGTCACGCCACGCCATGCGATTTGAACCAGGCTAGCATGCGCCGCCAGCCGTCCTTGGCCGCGACCTCGTTGTAGCTCGGCCGGTAATCGGCGGCGAAGCCGTGGCCGGCGCCGGGATAGACCACGAACTGACATTCCTTGTGCGCGGTATGGAGCGCGACCGC
>JASHUX010000305.1 GCA_030039775.1 Alphaproteobacteria bacterium
CCGCCGCCGAATCCCATGATCGCCATGCCCGTCGCCATGCCCGGTCGGTCGGGGAACCATTTGATCAGGGTCGAGACAGGGGAGATGTAGCCGATGCCGAGGGCGATGCCGCCGATAAAGCCGTAGCCGATATAGATCAGCCAGATCTGGTGAAGATAAACGCCGATGGCCGACAAGATGAAGCCGCCGGCCCAGCAGCACGCCGCGGTGAACATCGCGCGGCGCGGCCCGCCTTCCTCGACCCAGCGGCCCATGACCGCCGACGAAACGCCGAGGAAGAAGATCGCGATGCTGAAAATCCAGCCGAGCTGCGCCAGCGTCCAGTCATCGGCCGCCGATGGCACAGCGATCAGCTTATGAAGGTCCCAGGCGCCGCCCGGCGCCTTCGCCGTGATGCCGATCAGCTTCGACAGCGGGATGTTGAACACGCTGAAGGCATAGGCTTGGCCAATACATAAGTGAACGCACAACGCGGCCGGCGGAATCAGCCAGCGGGTGTAACCCGCAGGCGCAATCGTTCGACTCTTCTCGAAAAATCCTGGCATTTCCGTTCCCCTCACATCCCGGAAGCCCTTGATCGGGCTCCCCTGCGTCCCTTGGGGCGCTTACTCAAGTCTTTAATCCAGGATGTGCCGCGGGACAATACGACTTCTGGCGGAGGCGATTGCCGCAAAATCCTGCTCAATGTTCATCAATTAATGTTTCGGCGGATGACAGCCGTGCGACACCGCCATCATTGTTGCGCATCGACGATTCGGGGGTACGGGTCATGAGCGCGACGGGGCAACGACTTATCGGCAGTATCATCATGGGCTGCGTCTTAGCGCTGTTGGGGCAATTTGCCTTGCCGTCGCTGTTGGATGGAAAGTTCGTCGTCAGCGCCGCGATCGCCTCGGGGGCGATCTTCCTGCTCAACGCGGGCATCCATCATCAAAAGCCGAGCCACTCCGACTAGCGTGTTGCCCTGCCTGCCGGGCGGGCGATAAAATCGGGCGAGAGACCAGCGCCCATGATTGTCACATGCCCCGCTTGCGCGACGCGATTCATGATCGATCCGCGCGCGCTCGGTGCCGGCGGCCGGTCCGTCCGTTGCTCGCAATGCAATCACGTATGGGTACAAGACCCGCCGGAGGACGGACCGCGGCGCGTCGACCTGCCGCCGCCCGGCGCCGAGCGGCCGGTGCCGCCCCAGCATCCCGCCATTGCCATGCCGCTAGCCGCAGCCACGGCCGCGCGTAGCATGCAGCGCGCGCTGCCTGCCGCCGAGATGCCGCGTCCGTCGGCACCGCCGCCGGAATATATCGCGGCAACCGATAATACCATCGTCCGCGGCAGCAACCGGCCGCTGATCGCGGCCGCGGTCCTGGTGCTGATCATCGCCGTGCTGTGGTACGGCCGTGATTTCATCGTCGATCGCGTGCCGGCGCTTCAGGGTGTCTACGCGCTGTTCGGCGAGGCGGGCGTCGGGGCACTCGGCACCGATCTTGAAATCCGCCGCGTGACCTCCAACCGGCGTGACGATAACGGGCGTGCCACGCTGATCATCGACGGCGAAGTGGCGAATGTCTCGTCGGGTTCCCGGCGCGTGCCGCCGGTGCGCATCACGCTCGAGGATTCGACGCGCCACCCGATCAAGAGCTGGACGGTGCTCGCGACCAACGATCCCCTGGCGCCCGGTGAAACCGTGGCGTTCCATTCGAGCATCGCCGACCCTGGCGTCGCCGCGCTCGGCGCCGCCGTCAGCTTCGACGATCAATAGCGACATCGAGGGGCAAATCGGCGCTTGCGCGGTTGACCTGCGCGCGCGACGCGGACAGGTTGACAGCAAATGACCGCGACTCCCGGCATTGCCGCGTCCGCACCTGCCGCGCGCGGCGCGATCTATCCGTTCGCGCTGCTGATTCTCGCCAGCTTGTTCTGGTCCAGCAATTGGGTGGTCGGCCGCGGCATTCACGAGATTTTTCCGCCCGTGGCGTTGAGCTTCTATCGCTGGCTGGTGGCGGCCCTGGTCCTGGCGCCGATGGCGATTCCGCGCCTCAAGGGTCAGTGGCATCTGATATGGCGCCATTGGAAGCTGTTCGCCTTCCTCGCCGCGAGCGGCATCGCATGGCCGCAATGCATCACCTATATCGGCCTCAACTACACCACAGCGGTGAACGGCTCGCTGCTGACCGCCGGCAATCCGTTCATGATGGTCGTGATGGCGTGGCTGATCGACCGCCAGGTGGCGACGCCGCGCCAACTCGCAGGCATGGTCCTGTCTTTTCTCGGCGTCGTCGTCATCGTCGCGCATGGTTCGTTCGCGACGCTGATGCAGTTCCATTTCAATCCCGGCGATCTGTTGATCGTGGTGTCGATCCCGTTGTGGTGCGCTTATTCAATCGTGCTGCGGCGCCGGCCGCGCGATATGGACGGGCTGGCCTTCCTCTTCGTGCTGACCCCCGTCGGGCTGCTCGCGCTGGCGCCCGCACTGGTTTACGAATCGGTGTTCGTCCGGGCGCCGCACTGGAGTGGGTCGACCGTGCTAGCCGTGATTTATGTCGGCGTCACCGCGTCCGCCGCGGCTTACATGCTGTGGAATCGCGGCGTCGAGCTCTTGGGGCCGAGCCGCGCCGCGTTCACCCTGCCATTTCAGCCGATGTTCGCCTCGCTGCTCGCGGTGCTCCTCCTGGGCGAGCAGTTTCACGCTTATAACGCGGTGGGCTTCGTCGTGATCGTGGGCGGCTGGTATCTGTCGAGCGGGATCAAGCTCCGGGGTGCGCCGTGATGGCGGCCTCCCAACACGCCGCCGCGCGCGTCGATTGGCGCCGCGCCATCTATCCCTACGTGCTGTTGTTGCTCGCCAATTTCTTCTGGGCGACCAATTGGATTTTGGGCCGCGGCATCCACGAGGCATTTCCGCCGGTGGCGCTGAGCTTTTACCGCTGGATCGCGGCGGCCCTCATTCTGGCACCGATCGCCGTGCCGCGCCTCAAGGGCCAGTGGCATCTGGTGCGCGAGCATTGGTGGCTGTTCTTGGTTCTGGGCAGCACCGGCGTCTGCACGTTCCAGGCCGTGATCTATGTCGGGCTCAACTACACCACGGCGATTAACGCAACCATCCTCAACGCCGCGACTCCGCTGATCATGGTGCTGATGGTGTGGGGAATCGAAGGACAGGCGGCGACGCGGCGGCAATGCGTGGGCATGGTGTTGACGTTCCTCGGCGTGCTGCTGATCGTGTCGCGCGGCGAATGGCAGAACCTGCGCGATTTTCATTTCAACACGGGCGACCTGATTATTTTCATCTGCTTGCCGCTATGGTCGCTCTACTCGGTGCTGGTGCAGCGCCGGCCGATGGCGATGGACAGCTTGACGTTCTTGTTCGTGCTGGCGCTGATCGGCATCGCCGCGCTGTCGCCCGCCTTCGCCTACGAGGAGATTTTCGTCCGCACGCCGGTCTGGAGCGTCGGCATGGTCGGCGCGGTGCTGTATATCGCCGTCAGTTCGTCGATCCTCGGTTATCTGTTTTGGAACCAGGGCGTCGAGCTGGTCGGCGCCAACGCCGCCGGCTTCACCTACCCGTTCCAGCCCGCCTTCACCGCGCTCTTGGCGGTCATCATCCTGGGCGAGCCGTTCCGCCTCTATAACGGCTTGGGCTTCGGCGTCATCCTGGTCGGGTGGCTCTTGACCACCGGACTGCGCCGGCGATGCGCGCCCAGAGCGTACGTGTCATGGAGCTCGGGCAAAGACAGCGCCTTCGCCCTTTATGAAGCGCGCCGGCGCGGGCTGGCCGAAATCGTCGGCGTGCTGACCACGACCAACGAAGTGTTCGACCGCGTCGCGATGCACGGCGTTCGCAACGAATT
>JASHUX010000306.1 GCA_030039775.1 Alphaproteobacteria bacterium
GGTCACGCCCTTTCCCGTCATCACGATGCCGACGATGCGGTCGCCCGGCAACGGATGACAGCAGCCGGCATAGTGCACTGCCATGCCGGGAATAAGGCCGCGGATGGGCACCGCGTTTTCCGCCGCTTTCTTGCCGCGCGCCTTCGACAGCGACACGACCTTTTGCGGTTTGGTATCGGGCGGCGGTGGGAAAACCGCGTTCAAGACCTCGCGCCCGGTGACGATGCCGGCGCCCGCGGCAACGTAGAGGTCCTCGATGGTCTCGGACTTGAACCGGTCGAGCACCGCGTCGAGCGCCTTTTCGGTCATCTCGTGGCCTTCCTGGCGGAAAGCCTTCTGCAGGATCACTTTGCCCAGATCGAGATACTGCGCGCGCTGTTGGGTGCGGATGAAGCGGCGGATGCGGGCGCGCGCCTTCGCCGTGACGACCATGCGCTCCCAGGTCGGCGACGGCACCTGTGCTTTCGACGTGATGATCTCGACTTGGTCGCCGTTGGCGAGCTGGGTGCGGAGCGGCGCCAGCTTGCCGTTGATCTTGGCGCCGACGCAGGTATCGCCGATCTGCGAATGGACCGCGTAGGCGAAATCGATCGGCGTCGCGCCGTGCGGCAGATTGATGAGATCGCCTTTGGGCGTGAAGCAGAACACCTGGTCCGTGAACATCGCGAGCTTGGTGTGCTCGAGAAATTCCTGCGGATCGGGCGAGTGTTCGAGGATGTCCAGCAGTTCGCGCAGCCACCGGTATTGACGGCCCTCCGTGCGCGCTGCGTCCTGCTTGTAGACCCAATGTGCGGCGACGCCGAGCTCCGCAACCTCATGCATTTCCTTGGTGCGGATTTGAATCTCGATGCGCTGCTGCTCGGGACCGATGACGCCGGTATGGAGCGACTGGTATTGGTTGGGCTTCGGCAGCGAAATGTAGTCCTTGAAGCGCCCCGGCACGACCGAATAGCGGCTATGGATCACGCCCAGCGCATGATAGCAGTCGTCGACGCTGTCGACGACGACGCGGAACGCCATGATGTCGGAGAGCTGTTCGAAGCCGACGTCTTTCTTCTGCATTTTGCGCCAGATCGAATATGGCGTCTTTTCACGGCCCGAGACCTGCGCCTTGATACCGGCCTTCTCCACCGTGTCGTCGAGCGCCGCGATCACCCGCTCAACCAGATTTGCGCCCTTCTCCTTCAGGAACGCCAGGCGGGTGCGTATTCCCTCGCGCGCTTCGGGCTGCAACTCGGCGAAGGATAAGTCCTGGAGCTCGTCCTTAATGTCGTTCATGCCCATGCGCTCCGCGAGCGGGGCATAGATCTCCATCGTCTCGCGGGCGATGCGTTTGCGGGTCGCGTCGTCCTTCAGATATTTCAGAGTCCGCATATTGTGGAGGCGGTCTGCGAGCTTCACCAAGAGCACGCGAATGTCGTCCGACATGGCAAGGACCAGCTTGCGGAAATTCTCCGCTTGCTTGGTCTGATCGGATTGCAATTCGAGGCGCGACAGCTTGGTCACGCCGTCGACGAGGCGCGCGATCTCCGGCCCAAAACGCTTCTCGATATCGTCGAGCGTCGCGAGCGTATCCTCGACCGTGTCGTGCAACAGGCCGGTCACGATCGAGGCGCCGTCGAGCTTCATCCGCGACAGGATGCCCGCGACCTCAACCGGGTGGGAAAAATAAGGGTCGCCCGAGGCGCGCAGTTGCGCGCCGTGAGCCTTCATCGAAAAAACGTAAGCCTTGTTGAGCGCACCCTCGTCGACGGAGGGATCGTACGCCTTGACCCGCTCGACGAGCTCGAACTGACGCATCATCGGTGCTGGCGCCCGGGTCGTGAGCGTCGCGCCGTCGGCCACGTCAGTCCTCGTTCTTGGTCACGGCGTCGCCCGCTTCCTCGTCGATCTCGGGCAACGCGGACTCGTCGAGGCCCGTGACTTCGTCCTCGGCGACTTCGAGCATGTCTTCTTGCATTTCTTCGTCGACCGCGGCGGCGGCGTCTTCCGGCGAAACCTTCGCCAGGTCGATCGGCCATTGCTGATTGCCGACCTCGATTTCGCCCTCTTCCTCGGGTTCGTCGATCTCGACATGTTTCTGCATGCCGGTGATGACCGAGTTCTGGAGTTGGTCGAGCTGCACCGTCTCGTCGGCGATCTCGCGCAGCGCGACAACCGGGTTCTTGTCGTTGTCGCGGTCGAGCGAAATCGGCGCGCCCGCCGTGATGTCGCGCGCCCGTTGGGCTGCCAGCAGCACCAGCTCAAACCGGTTAGGAACCTTGAGAACGCAATCTTCGACGGTGACGCGCGCCATGCCGCACTCCAAATTTGCGAAAGTGGAAAGAACTATATGGGAACGCCGCCGCTTTTCGCAACAGAATTGGCGCCGCGATAGCGCCTACCGGTACCCTTTCGTTAACCGAACCGGCGGAAATACACCGCCGCGCTAGTGCTTGATGTATGGCGCGATCTGCCCCGAGACCTCGTCCGACGCGCGCATCACCTGTTCGATGTCGGTCTTTAGTTGGCGCGCATCGGTAAGGCGCGCCGGCGCGTCGAGACGTACGAATAGCGCTCCGTCGTGATCGAAGCCGATCTTGACGTAGTCGAACGTGCTGTTGGCACGGAGGAGCGCCTGCATCAGTTGCGGCGCTTTTTCGATGGCGGTCCCCGGGCTGACGATGGCGAACAGGACGATCAGCTTGGGTGTCAGCGCGACGACTACGACCGACTTGCCCAATGACTTGCCCTGGAACGCGATCGACCAAACGTTGGGTTTTCGTTTCACGTAGGAATAGCCGGTGCTATCGAGCAGCCGCGCCATCTTTGCGGCCTCGCCCGATTCCCGCTCCTTCGGCGGTATCTTTCGCGACGCGTGAGTCTTGGGTGGATCGGATTTCGCGGCGGCCGGCGACGGCGACAAGGGGACTGAACCGAATCCGACGAGCAGCGCGACAACGGCGAGGCAATCGAATTTCATGCGTATCCTGTTATCGCCCATTCCGATAATAGGCAACTCATCCGCGTCGCTGTCGCTTGTCGACGCCAGGTCGGAGTGGCATGGTCGGACGATGGCAGTTGAGACAAAAGAGCAACCGGACACGGTAGACGTTCGCGGCATCGCGGTGGAGCTCGCCAAACGCGGGGCCGGTACTGCCCTGCTCTATCTCCATCCGCATATCGGGCTGCGAGGCGCCGACGCGGTTCTCGATGCATTGGCGCGGCGATTCACGGTGTACGCACCTTCGCATCCGGGTTTCGGCCGTTCGGCCTTGCCCCGCAGCATCACCACGGTCGACGACCTCGCCTACTTCTATCTCGATCTGATCGAGCAGCTCGATCTCGACCGCGTCACGATCGTGGGATCCTCGTTCGGCGGCTGGCTCGCCGCCGAGATCGCGATCAAGGCGAGCCCGCGCCTGACGCGGTTGGTGCTGATCGACGCGCTCGGCATCCGCATCTCGCCGGAACCGAACAATCCCGACATCGTCGATTTCTTCGCAACCAAGCAGGCCGAATTGGACCGGCTTGCCTACCACGACCCGAAGCACGCGTTGCTCGACCACAACGGCATGTCGGAAGAGGACGCCTATATCCATTTCCGCAATCGTGAATCCGCCGCGCTGTTTGGCTGGTCGCCCTACATGAACAATCCGAAGCTCAGGGACCGGTTGCATCGCATCCACGTTCCGACGTTGGTCCTGTGGGGCGAAAGCGATCATATCGCGACGGCGAACTACGGCCGCCGGTTTGCCGAGGCAATCCCAGGCGCGCGGTACGACCTGATCGAACATGCCGGCCATTTCCCCCATATCGAACAGCCGTACGCCGTCACGGAACGGATCATCGCCTTCGCGGGAGGGTAAGACATGCGCGTCTATCACATGACCGAAGAGCCCTATCCCGACGCGTGGGACGTCGGCGCCGAGAGTCTCCGCGTGAATTTGCCGAATCGCTATTGCGATCCGAAAGTGGCAGCGGATCAGTACCATCGGTTCCTCGACGAGTGGCAGCTCTGCGACGAGCTCGGCATCAACATCTTCGTCAACGAGCATCATTCAACGGCGACGTGCATGACTGCGTCGTGCAATCTCGTGCTGGCGATCCTCGCCAAGACCACCAAACGCGTGCGCCTCCTCGGCCTCGGCATGCCGATTGCCAACCGGCCCGATCCGCTGCGCGTCGCCGAGGAATGCGCAATGATCGACGTGATCTCGCGCGGCCGCTTCGACATGGGCTTCATCAAAGGCGTGCCATACGAGATCGTGCCGTCCAATTCGCGGCCCGTGCATCAAGTTGACCGCTTCTGGGAAGCGCACGACCTCATCATCAGGGCGCTCACTTCGCATGACGGGCCGTTCTCATGGGAGAGCGAGAATCTCCACTACCGCTCGGTCAATATTTGGCCTCGGCCGTGGCAGCAGCCGCATCCGCCGGTGTGGGTCAGCGTCAATTCCGTCGGCAGCGTGCGCCCGGTGGCGGAGCGTGGCTATGTGCTCGGCACGGTGATGACCGGCTACGGCGCCAAAAAGATCTTCGACGAATATCGCCGCGTCTGGCACGCGAGCGGCCGGCCGGAGCCGGTGCCGCTCGACCGCTTCTGCTATTGCTGCTTCATGGCGTGCGGCCAGACCGCAGAAGAAGGATTGCGGCGCGGCAACGACGTAATGGCGTACCTTCGCACCAACGCCATTGTCGGGGAGCAATTCCGCAGCCCGCCCGGCTACATCGCGCCGCAGGCACTGGCGAGCCAGTTTATCCGCACCGGACGGGCCGGCTTCTCCGAGCTTGGGCTGTTCGACAAGGACGGCAACCGCATCTCCGGTTTCGTTGAAGCGAAGGTCGCCGACGCGATGCGCGGCGGTCTCTTGTTCGCCGGCACGCCCGACCAGGTCTACCGC
>JASHUX010000307.1 GCA_030039775.1 Alphaproteobacteria bacterium
CCGCCCCAGGACGCGCCATAACCTGCCGACGGATCAGCGAAACGACCGACGGAAACTCACTCCGAATGATCGGCTCTGTCTGTCTTGAAGCTGCCAAAAGCAGCACACGTTCTTCAGTGCTTAGAATGCTAACGGTGCTAAGCCAAGAATCGGGATCGGCCACATAGTGCTGTAGCAACGCCACAAAGCGTCGCTGCAGATCCGTCACGGTGTGATGTTCGAGATGGGCTGGATTAAAAGCAAAATCGACCGCTACAGGTCGACCTTTGTTGTATTCGCGAACGTAGACCGCGAGCGGATTAATCTCATAACCGGCGACATGGCCGAAAGCTTCCACCGTGGCGTCGCCCACTCTTACATCATAGTCATTTGGTTCGAATGACAGCATGACGTCAAATAGGCGCCACCGTCCCTGTCGCGGCAAATCCAGTCTACGGATGACCTCGTTGATCGGCGCACGTTGGTGACGGAAATCACGGCGCAATTGCGAAGCCGCCCCGGCAATGACAGCGTGTAAAGTCGTGGTCCGCTTGATGCGGAGACGCACGGGCATCGCCCCCGCAAACATTCCAATTGAGCGCCGCGCAGCCGCCGATCCGCGATTGAATACCGGTACGCCAATTACCAAATCGGCCGTCCCTCGCATGCGCATTAACGTCGTGCCGAGCAACCCAAGCATCGCTGCAAATGGCGTCGTGCCGCGCGCTTTTGTTACCTCGACCAGCTCTTGATACATCGACCACGGCAGCTCCCATTTTATCGCCGGATGGAACTCGGGGTGGGGACTGCGCGGATAGTCGGCTCTGGCAGGAAACAGCGGCTGCGGTATTGTGCTGAAGCGCTCGGACCAATATTCGATGTCGCGCCTGTAACGCGGCGACTTCACGTATGCGTCGTCGTCTCGCACGAATTCCATATATGAGGAATGTGAGAAGCGTGCAGGCATTGCCTCGGCAACGCCGTTGTAGACCTCACATATCTGTTTAAAGACCAATGAGATCGAAAAGCCGTCCGCGATGAGGTGATGGAACTTTAGTACGCAATACCAAAGCTCCTGCTCAAGCCGAGCCAGTGTAATGCGGAATAAAGGCACACGAGTCGCGAGGTTGAAGGGTTTAGGAAACTCGTACCGAAGATAATTCCGGAACGCGGCGTCCGGTGCACCATCCTCGCTTAGATCAATAAATTCTACCGACGAACCTGTCGCGAACTCGATCCGCTGCTTTGGCCCGCGATCATGGAATCGCAGCCTCAGGCTGTCGTTCCGTTCAATAACGATCCCTACAGCACGTTCGAATCGAACAGGGTCAATCCGGGAAGGAATTCGGATATAACCGCCAATAATGTAGCTCGACGGATTCGCGCCGCTCTGTAGGTCAAGCCACACCGGCATCTGAGTAGACGTGAGGGCAACCCATGACAGGTCCGAGGGGATATTGCTTGATCCTTCCACGAGCGTGCCACTCGTGATTCAGTGCGCCCGAACGCAGCGAGATCGGTCAATTAGCCGGGATATTTGAATTGGCCCCACAGCAGAGAATTAGGGCCAAGTGACGATTTTGTCATCAAGATTCCGGGACTTGCGGGTTATGCGAGCCGGCCGGAAACGGGTGCTAGTCGAAATCTACGCCGTGCATATCCGAGTCGCACGGCTTTGTTTGCCAGGCGAAAACGGCCGAGTCAGAATACTTTTAGAATAACCAGATAGGTCACCCGGCACGTGTATCAAATCCGGCAAGAACCAGTTCCTCGGGCCCGCATTGTCGCGATTGCAAACCACAAAGGCGGTGCCGCCAAGACGACAACAGCAGTTAATTTGGCTGCCGGTCTCGCCAAGCGCGGTCGTCGGGTCATGTTGCTAGACCTAGACCCGCAGGGAAACGCGTCCTCCTGGCTAGGTGGAGGAGGCGACATCGGGATATTTTCGGTCCTAACAGAAAGTCAATCCGTCGAGAGTCAGTTAGTAAAGTCAACGGTTGAGGGGCTGTCATTGGTCCCGGCGTCTCAGCGGCTTGCTGGTGCCGAACGAATACTCGCGAACGAACTGGCGGCCGAGACCACTCTCAGGCGCCGTCTCGAAGGCGCGGAACTAAGTGGTTGGGATTACGTCATCATCGATACGCCGCCAGCACTTAATTTGCTGACCATTAACGCACTCACGGCTGCTGACCAAGTTCTTGTGCCCGTTGAGGCCCATGTTCTTGCGTTGTCGGGTGTTGCGCAGATCGTCTCCACGATCGGTTTGGTTCAGTCACGTCTCAATCCTAAACTTAGAACGGCCGGTTTCCTTCTATGTCGGTTTGATTCAAGAACGCGGCACAGCGCGGAGGTTCGCGAGCGGCTGACAGCAAAATTCGGCGATCGCGTGTTGCGTACGGTGATTCACGAAAACATTCGCTTGGCCGAGGCACCGTCGTTCGCCGAGCCGATCGAGACCTACGCGCCGAGCAGCCAAGGCGCCGCGGACTACGGGGCGTTGGCGATGGAGTTTATCGCGATGGAGAACGCTTGAAGCGGCCGGAGGTGTGATGGCTAAGCGTCGGACCATTGGAAAAGACCCGCTTTCGGCGGGGGATACGGGTTATTCCGCGGAAATTGTGCCTATGCCTGTTGTCGCTTCGGTGCAGCGAGCCCCGGCGGAGCCAATACCGGATGCGCCTTCACAAGGCGAGGAGAAACCAATCGTCATCGATGGTCGGTGCCGCCGCGTGGTTGGGGGGCGGCTGGAAATTCTAGGCGGCGACGTGGGGGCGGGCAGTCGCGCCATTTGGCCGTTGACGTCCGAACATGACGCAAGTGTTGGATTTCGCGCGCCGACGGGTCGGTCGATCGACCTCGTGAGAGAGCTTTTTGTCGTACAAGCGTGGCCCGACCGGACCGAGCACCGCTATCTCAGCGCCGTCGGCTTTGCCTGGATTTTCGCGAGCTTAGGCGGCGCTATCGGTTTGTTGGCCGCCGGCGGTCTGCGCCTGCTTGAGCCGCGGCGCATGATTGTCGCGATGGAGTTGCAAGACGGGACTAAATTGGTGGCGCGCACGGACAGCGTGACGGCCGCCGGCCTCAAAGCCTGCGCCGACGCCGCAAAACGCGGCTAGGGCGTAGCCCAGGTTTCGACCCTTCGATTGAGCCGCTGGCCCAGCGGAATTTTTGACGTCGCCAGCGGATACGCGGCGCCGAGCGCGACGATTTTCCCGAGGTGGACATTGCGCGCGCGCAACTCGCGCTGAAACACGTCGCCAAGGCCGGTCGAGATGTCGATATTGCGCTGCGGCGTGCCGGTGTCCTCGGAGAATACCGCGTGGCGCAATTTCTCCGGTGCGATGTCGAGGTGGCGCAAATAGCTGGCTAGCGCATCGAAATTGCGCCTGGTCCGGGAATCGACATTGCTCGAATGGGGCTCGAAGCGAACTGTAGTGCTGACGCGCAAGGCGTTGCGCCGGATGTCGCCGTAGTCGTGGAGTGCCTGTCGCGTGAGCTCGTCGGTGGCATCAGCGAAACCCCCGTGAAATTGAGGCGGCACGACAAGTTGCGGCGTTACCTGGGCGAGACCGTTGGTCAATTCGATGACCCGCGATTCCGTATCCTCGGCTTGGGCAAAGAAGGATTGGACCTCCGCGTTGTCGTTATGCGGGGCGCTGTACAACAAGATTGGGAAGCCCAACGGATAGTCGCCGGTGGCAATGCCGTATTCGTCCGGGGCTGCCGTCAACCGCCGCCCCAGCCGGAACTGCACCACGACGATCTCCGGCGTCCATTCTTCGGGTTTGTGATACCCGATGTTGGCGGCGACGTAGCCCACGCCTTGCCGGTCGCGTGCCACCGACGTCAGCATTTGATTGTATGAATTGACGCGGAGCAGTTCGACGCCCGCGTGCCCGGAAGCGGTCCCGAGCAAATCGCCGAGCAGATTTTCCGGCCGCACGTAGCGCGTGATCTGTCCCGGATTGCCGCCGACATCGGACCAATTGCGCTTTTCGCCGCTGAAGATGTCGCGGACATCTTCGAGGGATAGCGTCGTGATGCCTGTCGCTTTGTTGACGATCAACTGGATCGCGTTCAGCGCGATCGGCCGCATGATCCGGGCGGCCTCTGTCGGGGTCAGATTGTCGCCGCCGCGCAACTCGTGCGGCCGTGCAGGCCGCGCCGTGACCGCGATATCGGCTTGACTGCCCAGCAAGTTGAACCCGTCGGACGAGCTGCTGGCACGAATCAGAACGGCAACCTGCTTGCCGTTCAACATCGTCCCAGTTACTTGCGTGGTATAAAGTTGATCGTCGGCCTTGGCGATCTCGATGCCGCCGGCGCCGCGGTACAACAGATAATTCGCCGCGATCCTGGGGATGATCGTCGTCGCGGCACTGTCGTCGCCGGCGATTCTTAGGATCGTCTCCGGTTCTTCGTCGCCGCCCAGACCGGGCGGCGCCACGATCGCCGGCGCGTCCGCGGCGTTGGCGCGATGCCCAGACGCCAATCCCGCGATTGCACCGAAGCCCATGGCGATCAAGGCGCGCCGTCTCGTCAACAACGGAGCCGGCAACCGAACGCCGGTCATTTTTGCCGCGCGGGTTGTTGCGTCGGCGGCGGTTGCGACGAAGGCGGCGCGGCACCGGGCGGCGCGGACGCCATCGCAGGGGAACTGCCGGGCGTCGTGGCGGACGGTCTGCTCGTCGAGGATGCCGTCGTTCCGTTGGCCGACTTCGGCGTCGGCGGCACGGGAGGCGCATTGCCGCCGTCGCTGACAGACGGCAGATACGGTGTCGATTCGCCGTTCTCGGGGATGTTCGCCAAGCTTGCGGACGGCCTCATCGACATGTTCGGCGGCGCCGTGTCCATATTGCCGAGAATGATCGGCAGTCCGTCTTTGCCGCTGCCGATGACGACGATCTTGGCGTTGTTGGAGCGCGCGAGTTCCAGTGTGGCCTCGATACCCTTCCACCGCAGATAACTGTCTGTGATCCCGCTCGACACCGTGTCCTGGAATTCGCGAATGCCGCCCGCCTCGATCTTCTTGCGCTCCGCCTCCTTGGTTTCACGCAAGAGCCGATAGTCGTATTCGAGATTGAGTTGCTTCTGTTCTTCCTTGCGATTGATCGCGGCTTCGACTTCCGGCGGCAAGGTGATGCCTCGGATCAGTACATCGTCCAACCGCACAAAATCGATCGGATGATCGGCCGTATGCTTCGCCATCGGGCTGAACGTCGTTTGCAGGTCCTTTTGCACGTCGACCAGGATTTCATGCTGAATCTGAATGCGACGATCGGAAAAAATCTCTTCTGGCGTGTTGCGCGAGAAGATGTCGCGCGCCCTGGCGCCGATCTCGGTCGTGAGCAGCACCGAGACGTAGTTCGGCCCGATATATTGATGCAGCTCCGGCACCGTGTCGGGGATCGCCTGGAACCGGTAGGCGATGTTAACAGTCATCTTCAGACCGTCGGCCGACAACACATCGAAATCCTGCTCAAGTTGCTGGAGCCTGACGTCGTAGATGTAGATCTTGTCCCAGGGCGCGATGATGTGCAGGCCTTCGCCGAGGTACCGATACAATACCGTGCCGCCGCCGAAGCGGAGCCACAGCACGCCGACGCTGCCGGGCGGAATTGTGTAAAAGATCTCGTCGGCGAAATACACAACCATGAAAACGAATATCATGACAACGACCGCAATTTCGGGTCCGTGATGCCCGATGAACCGCGTAAATCGCCGCCACAAGCGCGCGATCATGACTCGCCCCTCCGCAGATCGCTGACGATCTTGCCTTCTTCCAAATGCAACCGGCGATCGGCGACATGGAAATACCGGTCGTCATGCGAAACGGCAATAATGGTCATGCCGCGCGCTTTGAACATCGGGAGCAAATCTTCATAGAACTTGCGCCGGAACAAGGGGTCTTGATCCGCCGCCCACTCGTCGAGGACGCAAAGCGGCCTGCGCTCAAGCAAGGCGACGATCAGGGCGACGCGCTTGCGTTGTCCGGCGGACAAATTGACCGTCGTGAACGCGCCGTCGACCAACGCTGTTTTATCCTCGATCTCGAACAATTTGAGCAGGTCGGGAATTTCGGCGAGCGCATCCGGTGCCACACCGTAAAGGCGCTTGAACAAGTGATATTCGGAAAACACCGCCGTGAAGAGCGCGCGATAGGCCTCGACGGTCTCATGGGTGACGGGCCGTCCGTCGAGGGCGAGGTATCCGTCGCGAGGCCAATAAAGGGAGGTGAATAGGCGCATGAACGTCGACTTGCCCGATCCATTGCCGCCCGAGATGAATACGGTCTCGCCGGCCTTGAAGGTGACGTTGAACGGTCCCACACGGAATCCCGGATTGTCCGCGTCGCCATAAGCGAACGAGACGTCGCGCACCTCGATTTCCTGAAAGGGCGGCGGTGCGACGGCGATCCTGGTGACGTCGCTCAAGAGCCGCGACGGTGCGCCGATCGCCTGGTGCAGGCTCATGATGTTCTTGGCGGAGGCGTTGGCGTTAATGAATACGGGGACTGATGACACCACGCCCGCGATGGCGCTGGTGACGAACAGGATCGCAGTAGTCAGCTTGACGATGGTTTCGTTCGCGATGTCGGTCGCCAATGGCACCACGAACACCATAGTCGCCAATAGCAGGAAAAAGACGTTCTGGGTGAAGACGTAGTTGCGGACCAATTGCGATTGCGCCGTGACACGGGACTCAGCCGCTTCAAGCGAGGCGTCGAGAAGGTCGTCGGAAATCTCCTTACTGCGCGTCGCGTTGAGCTTCACTTCCTTGAAGCCGTCGAGGATACCTTCGAGCAATTCATGCAGGCCGTATTCGGCGGTGAACGAATCGGCGATCGCTTTATTCACCGTCTTGAGTCGACCGAGATACATCGTCACCGCGACCGACATGAACGCCATCGCAATCACGAAGGCGATGGGCGACAGCACGAGCAAATAGAGGAGGGCGAACACCACCAGCAAGGACATCTGCGACACGGCGACCAGGGTGTTGGTATTTTGGCCGAGCGATTGGATTTCTTTGCTGATCGCGTTGTAGATGACCGTGCGGCCGATACGCTCAATCTCGATAAGTTCGGAATCGCGAACGGCGGCGGTGAGACGCGAGCGTACGCGGTGGATGATGCGTTCGATCTCTTTCGACGCCTCGTACATCATGTAGCGCTGGGAAATCGACCACGTCACCACCACGGTGACGAACATGATGGCGAGCCGGCCCTTGGTGTTTTGCGCGCTCGGGCTCGCCGCCGCGTTGATGACCGCGAGCACCATCGCGTTGCTCAAACCGGCAACGATCGCCATGCCGATCAGTCGGCGCAGATCAATCGCCGATTCACTGCGGAGTAGCCTCAGAAATTCCATGGAACGACGGCGCCGCGGGAGCTCGACGGGTCAGGCGGCCGCGACCGGAATCATACCGGCGCGCCGCATCGGATGCAGCGTTGATGTAAGGCCGCGGCATGGCGTGCCTCGATGCCTGCGCAATCGGCGCAGATGACGAGGTGTCCCTTCTCGACCTCTCTAGCGAGAAAGCGGCGATGGGTGACCAACAGCCAACCCAATGTGATTACCGGCGTCAGTACGACGGACAACAGGAAAAACCCGAAAAATCCCAGACGCCGCCGCCTCCCGGCGATGCCGATGATAAAACAGAGAACGAGATAGACGATGACGAGCATGGCTTCCGGGTTCCGTCGCCCGCTTAACCCCCTGTTTTGCTTGGTGAGACGACGAGTCGGCGCACTCTCGGTCAATCGCCGGAATGTGTCAATGTCGCGCTCGCGATGGTGGCTACACGGCTTCCTTTGACAAGTCGTCACGGCCCGCGGAGGCGGGCTATCGACGAATTTTTCCTGTCGATCGCAGTCAGCGCGATCATTGCAGAACCCACCTTATTCGTGGTTGCCCCGGCCAAGCCGGCGCAAGACGAGGGAGGGATATGTGGCGGAATACGATTTTCCATTCAGTTTCGGATGATCGTGCGTTAAAAGGGCATCCGCATACGCCGTGACGTCTCCACTCACGGTGGAGGGATGGCCGAGTGGCTGAAGGCGGCGGTTTGCTAAACCGTTATAGGGCCTTAAAGCTCTATCGGGGGTTCGAATCCCCCTCCCTCCGCCAATTTCCTTGTGTTGTAAGGGAAGTTCACTATTTCCGCGCGACAGAATTGGGATGTGCCGGGCGCTGCGCGCGGAAAAATTTGGCCCGACGGTTCCATCGCTAAGGTGGCGATAGTGATCGTTTCTCCACGGCGCCGGCGGCGCACTCGTCGGTATTGCCGAACAGGTGTGGGTAGACGTTGAGTTATGACTGTTGGGTTCGAATAGCGGGGCGCCGGCTCACCGTCGCCACGAGGACCATTCGGGAGGAGGGTCTGATGTCTCGCTTAGTGCTCGCGCTTGTCGCGACGCTGGTTTGCGCGTCGGCCAATGCACAGACATCCAGGACCGCCTATCAATGGATTCGCATCACCGAAACGATGAGCGATCTTATCGACCAAGGCTACGCACTGACGACCGTGATCAAGGATTCGGTTTCAGGAGGCGTGATCAATACTTTCTATTTGTCGGGAAAAGACGACCTGGTTCGTTGCGGGGAGGCTTATCACGTCGCTCGGTTACGCCCTGCGGTGTTTCCATGCGAGCGCTTGACGCAACCACATTAGCTAAATTCGCGCGTGCGCGCGTTCCGTCGGTCGGCGGCTGATGCACAGATGCTCAACGGTTAACGCCGCGCCCGTCTATTGGTTCCGTTTCTCCATTGGGCATTGCCGATGCGCCGACCGGAGGAGACGCGCACATAATTTATTGCCGCACCACAACCGAATTTCTTGTAGAATCGGACAATGACCGGCCGCGAACCCCAGAAAGCCAAATTCGCGTTGGGCGAGATCGTCCGCCATCGGCTCTATCCGTTCCGCGGCGTCATCTATGACGTCGATCCGGTGTTTGCGAATACCGAGGAATGGTACCAATCGATTCCGATCGAGCGGCGGCCGTCGAAAGATCAGCCGTATTACCATCTCCTGGCGCAGAACGCCCAAGGCGGCCCGTACGAGGCCTATGTGTCGGAGCAGAACCTGCTTCCGGACGCGGAAAACGGGCCGGTCAATCACCCGATGATCGACGTGCTGTTCGAAAATAAGACCGGCGACCGCTACGTTCTGCGGCCTGGCCGCCGGCAATAAACTCATTGGAGGAATCATGGTCAGGGTCTTGCACGCCTCACGGGCGTCGCGCTGGCATTCGCTATTGCGATGACGGGCACGACGGCATCGGCGGCGGATCGGCCGCCCATCGTCACCGAGGACACGATGGTGGCGTCGCCCGACGCGGGGATTCAGCTCTTCGTCCGCAATAAGCACCCGGCCGACCGGATGGATTTCGGGCCGGATCGGACGGTGCTGTTCGTTCACGGTGCGACCTATCCGGCGGACACGTCGTTCGATCTGAAGCTCGGCGGTTTTTCCTGGATGGATTACATCGCCGAGCGCGGCTTCGACGTTTATCTCGTCGATCTGCCGGGCTACGGCAAATCGACCCGGC
>JASHUX010000308.1 GCA_030039775.1 Alphaproteobacteria bacterium
GGCGGATCGAAAAACATCAAACCGGCAGGCGACTCCCACAAACCGAGGCGCGGCAGATGGCCGATCAGCCGGTCGACGTCGGCATGAAAGCCGATGCGCCACAGCCACCGCAATGTCCTGGTTGGCAACCACTGCACCCACCGTCCCGGTTCGCCTGTGATAGGACAGCGCGGAACAGCATCCGTCATCGTCAACTCCGCGGCGCGTGCTTGCCCAGGATGCGTTGCAGCGTGCGGCGGTGCATCTTCAGGCGCCGCGCCGTCTCGGAGACATTGCGGTCGCATTGCTCGAACACGCGCTGGATATGCTCCCAGCGCACCCGATCGGCCGACATCGGGTCGGCCGGCGGCGGCGGCAATGTCGCCTCGGTCGCGAGCAGCGCCGCCTCGACGGCGTCGGCGTCGGCAGGTTTCGGCAGATAGTCGAGCGCGCCGACCTTCACCGCCGCCACCGCGGTCGCGATATTGCCGTAGCCGGTAAGGATCACCACGCGTGCCGAGGGCCGCGCCTTGCGCAGGGTCTTCACCACGTCGAGACCGCTGCCGTCGCCTAGGCGCAGATCGACCACTGCGAAGGCAGGCGTGGTGCGCGTCGCCGCGTCGATCCCTGCCGCCAGCGATTCGACGGCGGTGACGATAAAGCCGCGTCGTTCCATCGCGCGCGCGAGACGTTGGCACAACGGTGCGTCATCATCGACGATGAGGAGTGTGCGCTCATAGTCCGGGAGTCCCGCCAGCGCGCTGGGCGCGGTTGTGACCGTGTCGTCCGTCATGCTTCTACCTCAATTGCCAAAGACAGGGTCTCGACGCCTTCGAGAACGCCACGTCGCCATTCCACCACCACCTGCGCGCCGCCTTCGGCCAGATTGGCGAAGGAGAGCCGCGCGCCTGTACGCTCCAACAATGTCTGGGCGATAAAAATGCCAAGCCCCATATGGGTCTGCGTTTCGAAAGTACGACCCGACAAATAGGGTTCGCCGATGCGGGCGAGAACCTGTTGCGGAAAGCCGGGCCCGTCGTCGACGATGTCGATCGCCGCGCTTTCTTCGCTCCAGCTGACCGTGATGGTTGTCTCGCGCACCGCAAACTGTGTGGCGTTCTGAATAAGATTGCCGAGACCGTGCATGATCTCGGGGCTGGGCGTCACCATCGGTTCCGGCACGGCGTCGTCGCTGGCGGCGCGCGCGGCCGCATTGGTCTGAATCACGGTCACGCCGCGCTGCGCCGCCGCGGCGCGATAGGGCTCCCCGGCGACGTCGACCAGCGCGGAAAACGGCATCCGCTGCGGCGGCTCGCCTTCGCTTTCGCGGTGCTGGGCCAGGTCCGCGAGGATGGTGCGGCAGCGCTCGCTTTGGCTCAAGAGCAGCGCCGCGTCCTCGGCATGGGGGCTCGTTTTGGGAAGATCGTGGACGAGTTCCTTGGCGATCACCGCAATGGTGGCGAGCGGGCTGCCGAGCTGATGCGCCGCGGCTGCCGCCAGACCGCCGACCGCCGAAACGCGCTGTTCTCGGGCGAGCGCCAACTGCGTCGCCGCAAAGGCGTCGCGCATACGGCGCGCTTCCTCGGCGACGCTCCAAACATAGAAGGCGACGAACAGCGTCGACAGGACCAGCGCAGTCCATACGCCGAGCACATAAAGCAGGCTCGGCTCCGGCGCCGGCTCGTACCACGGTAGCGGCAGATGAAAGATCGCGAGGAGGCTGATGGCGAACACCGTCAGAGTGGACAAGCCGATGACGCTGCGCAGCGACAGGATGGTCGCCGCCACGGTGACCGGCGCCAGCATCAAAATCGCGAAGGGGTTTTGCAATCCACCGGTCAAATACAACAGCAGGCCGAGCTGGATCATGTCGTAACCGAGATAAAGCGACGCCTCGCGATCGCCCAACCGCGCGCTGCCATGGCGCGACAGACTGGTCGCGATGTTGAGCGCCGCCGAGGTCGCGATCACCGCCATGACCGGCCAGATCGGCAGGCGGAAATCCATGATCAGCCCGGCGAACACGACTGCCGCGGCTTGTCCGGCAATCGCCACCCAGCGGATGAAGACCAGCTTTCGGAGGCTCACCGATACGTCGGTGCCGAGCCACGCCGGGCGGATAATCGGGTTGCCGCTATCGCTCATGCCGAGGAATTATAGGTCAACCAACAGCCGAAAACGAAACCGCCCGTGGCGGGGCCACGGGCGGCATCGAATACCCTTGAATGTTGCGCTAGTTGCGTCGGACGCCCATGAACTGGAGCAGCATCAGGAACAGGTTGAGGAAGTCGAGATAGAGCCGCAGTGCGCCCATCACCGCCTTCTTGCCGGCGACCGCCGTGCCGTCCCCCGCCCAGTACATTTCCTTGATCTGCTGGGTGTCCCAGGCGGTCAGGCCGGTGAACACGATGACCCCAATGACCGAGATCGCAAATTGCAGACCCGGCGACGCCAGGAACAGATTGACCAAGCTCGCAATGACGATGCCAATAAGTCCCATGAACAGAAACGAGCCCATGCCGATCAAATCGCGCTTGGTGGTGTAGCCCCACAGGCTCATGGCGGCAAACATCGCAGCGCAGATGAAGAAGGTGAGCGCGATGCTGGCGCTGGTATAGACCAGGAAGATGAAGCCGAGCGACAGGCCGACAAGCCCGGCGTAAATCCAATAGGTCGCTTGCGCGGCGCCGAGACTCATCTGGTTGATGCGGAAGCTCAAGAACAGCACCAGTCCGAGCGGCGCCAGGACGATGAGCCAGATGAGCGGCGTGTGGGCGAGCGAAACATAGATGCCGCTCGCGGCCGCAAAATAGGCAACGATGCCGGTCAGCGCGAGACCGCCCGCCATGTAGTTGTAGACGCGCAGCATGTACTGGCGCAGGCCGATATCGATATCGACCTGCGGGACCGCGGTGCTCCGCGCCGTACGGCTGCCAGGATCGTAGGACATGATCACCCTCGAAGGGTTGGGAAAACTGCCAATAATATGATCGCAACGCGCGGCGAATTCAATGACGGGGGGTGCTTCGAGGATTAACGTTGGATGGACGTTTTATTGCCTTTTCCGACCCTTTCGGGGTACCGGCCAGAACCTTTCTGGGCGCGACGGCGCGATAGCTCTCCTCGATCCAGCCTTTGAGCAAACCGAGCGGCGGCTTGGCCTTCGGGCCGAACTCCGCCGTCACCCATCCGCTCGCGCCCAGGCCGTAGTCGGTCGGCGACGCGAACTTCGGATCGAGAGCGTAGGGTGCCGATTGCGGCAGCTTGACGGACAGATGAAGCCCTTCGGCATCGACCCGCATGAACAAAAAGGTCTTGCCTTCACCTTGATGGCCCATTCGCCCCACGGCAGATCCTCACGCGTCTCCGGAAAAGCGAGCGCGTATTTGCGGAGCTCGGCGAAAACCGGTTTCACGCCACGAACCGGCCGGTACGATAGTCGTCATAAGCCTGCCGGATTTCGGCGTCGGTCGTCATAACGAACGGGCCATACGCCACCACGGGCTCGTCGATCGGCGTGCCGGAA
>JASHUX010000309.1 GCA_030039775.1 Alphaproteobacteria bacterium
ACCTGGACTGCCCCAGCCGATACCATCATCGCCAAGGTCGTGCGCGGGAAACAAAAGTTGGAATCGCTCCACTAGCGGCACCGATACCAACGCAACGCAAGTAATAGGGCGAACAGGTCGAAATAATTGTCGTGCTGGGTCAGCACCGGAGCTCATGCGTCACTAAAAGACTTCGCGATTTTCCGTTTCTTTTCAGGCGCCGTGACAGTTTAGTTGACGCGTTGGATTCGATGAGCGAGGTTAGCCCTAATCAATAAGGTTAAAAGCGAGGGGCAGGCACTTGTCGAAATCATGGCGAGCGGTTTTGTCTTGGCCGGTTCTCGGAACCGCCTGGATTGTTGTTTGCCTCTTATACATCCAGACCCAGGTCGGCTGGTCGACGCTGGCGAGCATGTTGCCTCATGAAATCGCCATCGCCATTCTCGGCGTGGCGGTCCCGCTCGCCTTCATCTGGATGGTGACCAACGCGCAACGTCGGACCGACGATCTCGTCGAGCTGGAGCGGCGTCTCAGCCAACGGATCAGCGCCATCGGCGCGCAAGGCAATTCGCTCGATGCATCGACGCAAGAGGCCGGCGAGGCCTTGCGCCGCCGCGCAGTCGATCTAGCATCCACCGCGGAGATTGTGGCGCAACGGTTGGACCGCGCCACCACGGCTCTCGGCGATCAACTCGCCGATTCGGTCAATCTTGTTATCGAGGCGACACAGCGTTCGGAGGATACGCGGGACAATCTCGAGATCACGACCGCCGAGATCGGGCGGCTCGCCGAATCGATTGCCACGCATGCCGCGACGGTGGAGCGCGCCGCGGGACGCGACCTCGCCGCCGCGGCGGAGCGGTTGGCGTTGCAAGTTTCGGTGGTGGAGGCCGTGATTGAACGAGCCTTTGCTGCAAGTGGCGACCGCGTCACCGAACGCGCGAGCGAAATCGAAGCGCGGCTCGTCGAGACCCTACAGCGTACCGCCGAACGGTCGGTCGACGAGCTAAGCCGCGTCGGCACCCGCCTGGCCCGCGAGACCGGCTCTGCGGCGGATCGCGTCGCGAGCGAGATCGCTAATTTCGAGGGCGTGGTCACGCGTACTGTTGGCTCCGTGACCGATCGCATCAGCGAACAATCGGCACAACTCGAGCAGCAACTATTTGCGGCCACGACGCAGTTCGAAGGCGCATCGGCACAAATCGGCATGACGGCCCGGCGCTCCTCGGAGATGCTCAGCGGATCGGCCGATGCACTGCTGGTGGGCTGGAAAAAAGCGGCGGTGCAGGCCGAAGCGTTGGTAAATACGTTCCGCGATTATTCGAGCGAGATCAATCGCCATACCGAACAGACGACGGTCCAGGCAGAAGCGTTGGGTGCCATGTTGTTGCGCCACACGCAAGATTTGCGCGCCGCCGCCGCCGAAGCGCTCACTCGGCTGGAGGAGACCGGTAGCGATTTCGGCGTAAGAGCGGAAAAACTCACCGCCACGGCCCGCGAGGCCAGTATGCGCATCGCGGAGGCGAACGACGCGTTGCACATCGGGGCGCGCGACGTCTTGGCCCTGAGCGAGCAATCGGCGACGCGCATCGACGCGGTCGGCGAAAGCATGCGGCGGCGCGGCAACGAATTATCGGACGTCGTCCAGAGCAATATCGCGTCGCTTCACGGCGTGGTCGAGGAGTTCCGCAATCAGGGCGAGGCGGTGACGCTCTCAACTGACCAGATGCTCGCCCGAATCGACACAGCCGCAGTGGATTTGAGGCATCAGGCGAGCGATTTGCAAACCGGCGTCGATCAGCTGGTCGCGCGTACCCGTCTCGCGACGGAGGGGCTCGATCAATACATGAGCCGGCTGGGCGGCATCTCGTCAGAGGCGAACCAAAATTTCCAGGGCACGGGTGAGGCCATCCGTCAGGAGCTTGAACGCATCAAGGTGAGCGCGGATCAGTCGATCTATCGGCTCGCGCAATTGCAGGAAACGTTCGGCGTGCAATTGACGCGCCTCGATACCGCACGAAACGACGTTGCTGCTCAGGCGGAACAGATGCGCGTACTGCTGCAGCAGCAGACCGACGAACTGCTCACCACGTCGGAGCGCACGATCGCGCGCTCTGCCGCAGTCGGCGAGACCTTCCGGGACCAGACCTTCCAACTGCGCGACGCGGCGCGCGAGGCGAGCGAGCAGGCGGAGACGATTGGTTCGGTGCTACAGCGTCAGTTGCGCGACTTGAACGGGGTTGCCGACACATTGTCATTGCTAACAACCGCCATTAACAACACCATTCAAACGGGCACGACGGAGATCAGCAGCGCGACGGAGCGCGCGGCGACGCGAATCGACGAACTGGGCGACGCCTTTACTCGCCGGGCGCTCGCAGTTGGCGATGCCAGCGAGCATGCCACCCGCAATCTCGAAGCCAGCGGCGCCGCCTTGCAGCGCCATGCGGTGGCGGCAGAGCAGGCCGCGGAACGCACCGTCCAGCGGCTCGGTGAGCGCGGCGAGCAAATGGCGGCAGCGGGGCTTAAGCTCACCGAAATCGGCGAACAGTTTCAGCACCGCACCGAGACGCTGGCCATGGCGGCGGACGAGGCGGCGTCGCGCCTCCAGGACGCGAGCGGACAATTCAGCGAGCGCGTGTCCTCGATTGCGGCGGCGAGCGAGACAATTTCGGTGCGGTTGCGCGAGCTCGGCGATGCGGCCCAGCGCCAGGCGGATCTTTTGACGCAAGCGCTCGACGCCACAACGCAGACAGGGGAGAAGGCGAATCAGGCGTTGCTGAAGCAGTTGCGCGAATTGGCGGCCGCCGCGCAGGAAACCGCGCGCGAGCTTTCGGCGACACGCTCGGCGCTCAGCGATCATGCGTTGCAACTCGACGGGGTCGCGGAGCGGGCCTTGGAGCGGGTTGGCGCCATTGTCGAAGGCGTGCGCAATTATGCCAAGGACGTCACGGAGGCCGGCGACCAGGCGAGCGCCAAGGTCGGCAGCGTTGCGCAACTTTTCCATGCCCAGACCCAGGCACTAGTTGAGGCCGGAGACCGCGCCAGCCAGAAAGCGGAAACGATTGCCGATCTGTTCCATGCGCAGACCCGGGCCCTGAGCGAAGCCGGCCGGCAAGCGGACGCCGCGGCCGAAGAGATCGCGAAACAGTTCGAACAGCGGACACAGGGATTGTTGCAAGCGACCGATCTTGCCGGCGATCAGGCGCGGGCCAGGGCAAGCAGCATCGCCCAGGTCTTCGAAGGGCAAACGCAGGCTTTGCTTCGAGCGGCGGAAGAGGTGGGCGAGCAGGCGCGCGCCAAGGCCGGCAACGTGGCGGCGCTATTCGAGGCGCAAACCCAGGCCTTGCTCAAGGCGGCCGACGATGCGGGCGACCGGGCGCGGGCCAAGATCGACAACGTCGCGCGTCTCTTCGCGATGCGCACCGAAGCGGTGCTGGCCGCCGCCGACAAGGCGGGCGAGCAAGCCGCGGCCAAGGCCGACGTTATCGCCCAGACCTTCGAAGCCCGCACGGAGGCGTTGCTGCAGGCGGCGACGGAAGCGGGCGACCGCGCCGGCGACCGGGCGGGCGGATTGGCGCGGCAGTTCCAGGAGCAGGCGCAGATGCTGGTGCGAGCGGCGGACGAAGCCGCGGTCGTCGCCGGCGCCAAGGCCGACGGCATGGCCAAGCTCTTCGAA
>JASHUX010000310.1 GCA_030039775.1 Alphaproteobacteria bacterium
ACCTGGACTGCCCCAGCCGATACCATCATCGCCAAGGTCGTGCGCGGGAAACAAAAGTTGGAATCGCTCCACTAGCGACTATGGACTTGGGTCACCGGGGCGAAACGGCCACCTTTGCGGAAGCGGTCGAGATAGGTCGGTAGGATCAAGTCGAGCGCCGTCGGCACGATGCCAAGGGCCTCGAGGCCCGGCATTCCGGTCGTTACCACGTTGTCGGCTTGAAGCATTGCGACCTGATCGCGCGTCAGCGGCGGATCGGGCAGAAACTCGGCAAAATAAGCGCCGACGGCTGCCGCGGGCCCCGGAACCGGCACCAGCAAGCGCGGGCGATGGATCTCCTTCAGCAACAGCTCAATCAATTGACGGAACGTCAGCACTTCGGGCCCGCCCAACTCATAAATCTTGCCTTCCGAACCCGGTCGGTCGAGCGTCGCGATGGCGGCATCGGCGACGTCGCCGACAAATACGGGCTGGAAACGGGTGTTGCCGCCGCCAATCAGCGGAAATACCGGTGCAAGTCGCGCCATCGCGGCAAAACGATTGAAGAGATCGTCTTCCGGCCCGAACACCAGCGATGGACGGATAATCGTTGCTGCAGGAAAGGCGGCAAGCACCGCGGCTTCGCCAGCGGCTTTCGAGCGCGCATAGGCCGACGCCGAATGTGACGCCGCGCCGATCGCGGACATATGGACCAACCGGCGGACCCCGGCACGGGCCGCCAAACGTGCCAGCAGCGCCGGACCGTGGTGGTGAATGAGATCGAAGCGGCGCGCGGCGAAGGTCCCGACAGCGCAGATCACCGTATCGCACCCGTCGATCAATTGTATGAGGGTCCCTTCGTCCGAAATGCTGGCGTCGACGGTCGCGATCTGGCCAACATCTCCCATCGGACGCAGAAAGCCAGCGCGCACGGCGTGCGGTGATACGACCGCGATCACGGCGCCGCGCGATGCCAGCCGCTTCACGACGTTTCGGCCGATGAAACCGGCCCCGCCGAGAATGGTCACTCGTCGATTCTTCATTGCGCTCATCTATACAGGAGAGCATTTCGCGATGCGAGCGTTCGCGGCGGGCGACGCGCGACTCGGAACCGCTCATTGACAGACCGATGACGGCTCTCTAATGACTGGCCGCCAGCCAAATAGCCCAGATGGCGGAATTGGTAGACGCGCAGGTTTCAGGTACCTGTGGCCGAAAGGTCGTGGAGGTTCGAGTCCTCTTCTGGGCACCATAATGCGCGACGAGATGAGCGGATCCAAAAACACCAACCCCAAGATAACGTTGCATCGCGGCGACCTGCCACCCGACCTGTCGTTCGGTTCGAGCGTGGCGATCGATACCGAGACGCTGGGCCTCGACCCGCATCGCGACCGGCTATGCCTGGCGCAATTGTCCGCAGGCGATAATAGCGCCCATCTGGTGCAGTTCGCGGCCGGCCAATATTCTGCGCCGCGTCTCAAAGAATTGTTGGCCGATCCGACGGTGCTCAAGATTTTCCATTTCGCCCGCTTCGACATCGCAACGTTGAACCGTCATCTTGGTGTCATGGCGGGGCCGGTCTATTGTACTAAGATTGCCTCGCGACTAGTCCGCACCTATACCGAC
Source organism: Alphaproteobacteria bacterium (assembly GCA_030039775.1). Lineage (GTDB taxonomy): Bacteria > Pseudomonadota > Alphaproteobacteria > ATCC43930 > CGMCC-115725 > JAATGI01. The sequence goes on from JASHUX010000310.1 coordinate 1,606, forward strand.
CGCCACGGACTCAAGGATTTGTGCCGGGACCTGTTGGGCATCGAACTGGCCAAAGAGCAGCAATCCTCCGACTGGGGCGCCGCCGAACTCAGCCAGGAACAGCTCCGTTATGCAGCGTCAGATGTCCTGCATCTCCACGCATTAAAAGCCAAGCTCGACGACATGCTTTCGAGAGAGCACCGCGCGGATCTTGCTCAAGCCTGCTTCGATTTTCTGCCGACGCGGGCGCGGCTGGATCTTGCTGGCTGGGCGCAGCAAGATATCTTTGAGCATTAATTGTGAAAATCTGTACAAATTCCCCTATAACTAGTGGCGAATTTGCTTTTGTGGGGATGGCTCGGCATAGTGCGCACGTACCACGCCCCAAGGGGAAATAACGGTGACGGAAGCGAGACAATCGCGAGCGCTTACGGCGGCTACCGACATCGAGGCCGCCCGCCGTGTCTTGCGCACCGAAATTGACGGGCTAAAGACGCTGATTGACGAGCTGGATGAGAGTTTCAGCGCGGCAATTCGCTTGCTGGCCGATGTCGAGGACCGGGTCATCGTCAGTGGAATGGGCAAAAGCGGTCACATTGCGCGAAAGATCGCGGCGACCCTTGCCTCGACCGGAACGGCGGCGTTGTTCGTCCATCCGGCCGAGGCGAGCCATGGCGATCTCGGCATGATCGGCTCGCGCGATGTGGTCCTGGCATTGTCCAATTCCGGCGACACCGAGGAATTGACCGATATCCTCGCGCACACCAGGCGGTTCCGCATCCCACTGATCGCCATGACCAGCGGCACGACGAGCACGCTCGCGACGGCTGCCGATGTGACCTTGTTGCTGCCGGCGGTACCGGAGGCGTGTCCCATGGGCCTGTCGCCGACCTCGTCGACCACGATGATGCTGGCGCTCGGCGACGCGCTGGCGGTCGCGCTCCTGGAGCGTAAAGGTTTTTCACATCGCGACTATCATGCGCTCCACCCGGGCGGCAAACTTGGGCGAAAACTGCTTGAGGTCACCGATCTGATGCGCTGCGGCGACGCCGTTCCGCTGGTTCCAGCGGGGACGCGAATGGCGGAAGCGATTCTGGTGATGACGCAAAAGAGCGTCGGCTGCGTCGGTGTCGTCGATGGGCGCCGCCGGCTCATCGGCATCATCACCGACGGCGATTTGCGCCGCCATATGAGCGACGATTTGTTGCGATCGCCGGTCGAAGCCGTGATGAGCGGGCATCCTCGTACCATCCGTCCGCACGCGCTTGCATTCGAGGCGCTGGGGCTGATGAACGCGCTGACCATCACCAGTCTGTTCGCGGTCGATGACGAGCGCCAGCCGCTCGGCATTCTGCATATTCACGATTGCCTACGGACCGGGATCGCGTGAGCGAACTGCCCGACATCGGTCGCGGATTGCCGCTGGAATTCGGCCCGCCTCAGCTTGATTCCTACAGCAGGTTCGTCTCGCGGGCGAAACAGGTCCTTCCGCTCATCGCGTTCGGCTTGCTGGTGCTGATCGCGATATGGCCGCGCCTCGACGTCAGATTCGACCGCTTTGGCGTGATCCCCAAGCTCGACCCGCGCCTTGCACACGACTTGCGGATGCTGAACGCGCGCTACACGGGCATCGACCGGGAAAATCGTCCCTTCGTACTCACCGCCGACGCCGCCGAGCAGTTCTCGAACGACGTCAACGACCTGATCGGACTTGAAGGACCGAAGGCCGATATGTCGACGCAAAATGGCGGCTGGTTCGAGGCCAGCGCTTATACGGGCACGTATCAGCCGCAATCGAAAACGCTCGACATGTTCGGAAACGTGGCGCTTTTCGCGGATCGCGGCGACGAGTTTCATACCGACAGCGCGCGCGTCGATCTGGTTCACAACACCGCACAAGGCGACGAGCATGTCACTGGGCAAGGGCCGTTCGGTCATGTCGAAGCGGCGGGATTTCGCGTCCTTGATCGCGGTGCGACCATCATTTTCACCGGACATACGGATTTGTTGCTCGAACCGAATCCCAAGCAGAAGGCGGCACGGTGAATCGTTGGTTGTTGGCGATTTCAGCGGCAGTCCTCGGTTTGGTGATGTTGCCGGCGGCAAGCGTCGCCGCGAAATCCGCATCGCCGGCTCCTGCACAAACCTTAGGACTCGACACCGGCGCCGGCGGCGGCAAGGCGCAGCCCGTTGCGATCTCGGCCGATAACGGCATCGAATGGCGGCAGGCCGATCAGGTCTATATCGCGCGGGGTAACGTCAAGGCGGTTCGCGGCAACGTTACCGTCTACGCCGACGAAATGCGGGCCTACTATCGCCCGGTCGCCGACAAAACCGGCGCCAAGCGCCCCGCCAAGGAGCCCAAGCCGCAGACCGCCGCGGACGCGTCGCCTCAACCCAAACCGGCCAAACCGTCCAAGCCTCCCAAAGCCGGGCAACAGCAGCCCTCCGGCGGCGAAATGAATGAAGGACCGACCGAGGTCTATCGGCTCGAGGCCATCGGCAATGTCCGTTTCGTGACACCGACTCAGACGGGCTACGGCGATCACGCCGACTACGACGTCGATAAGACCCTGCTGGTGTTGACTGGCAAGCACATGGAGGTCGTGACCCCGCATGATCGTTTGACGGCCAGGGACAGCATCGAATGGTACGATAATCGTCAACTCGGCGTTGCTCGCGGCGATGCCGTTGATCTTCATGACGGCAAGACGCTGGCCGGCGATATTCTATTGGCGACGATCGTTCATCCGCCGGGCGAGGAAGCTCATGCGTCACGCATTGACGGGCGCGGCCATGTGTTCGTCTCGTCGAAAGACCAGATCGGGCGCGGCGATACCGGCGTCTACGACGCCAACACCGGCGTCGTGACCTTGAGTGGCCACGTCCGGCTGACGCGCGGCAAGGACGAAATGCGCGGTAACTACGGCGTTGTCGACGTCAATCGCAATATCGGCTATCTGTTGCCGCGGCCGCCGGGCAACCGCATGGCGGGAGAATCGAGCCGGCGAGTCCAAGCATTGATCGTGCCTGACAAGAAAAACGGCGCGCCGAACGCCGCCGGGCCGAAGAAAAAGAAGACCGAGACCGCAGGATCGACCGATCAATGAAGACACACGACGAACCGATAGCGCATCACGCCATGGGCCCGCGGTTGGTGCTGAATAATCAAGGCCTGGTTGCGCACAATCTCGGCAAGAGC